>CAYOTF010000055.1:0-910 GCA_964406805.1 uncultured Zetaproteobacteria bacterium
GCTCTGGATGCTGCATACAAAAAGCAATTTCAGAGCCCAACAAGACAATCACCCAAATCAGATAAATCCAGATCAGAAAAATCGGCAAGGTGGATAATGCGCCATACAACCGTTCATAATTGGCTACGTCCGTGACATAAAATGCAAAACCCACTTTACTCCACTCAAACAACGCACCTGCCACCAGCCCCCCGACCGCAGCATAACGAAACGGCACGGAGGTATTGGGCAGCACACAGTACAAGGTCGCCATGGCCAGAGATGACATCAACCATGGCACCAGAAAAGGTACATCTCGAATAATCGATGCACTTTCAGCCACATCTTTAATGATAGGCAAGGCAGTAAAATACGAGGTGATAGTAATCGATGCACCGATTAGAATTGGAGCCAGCGTCAGCGTCGCCCAAAAAACAATAAACTTCGATAACCAGGCGCGCGCACGGGTAATCCGCCAGATATCGTTAAACGCCTCTTCCACCGTATTCAGCAGTGCTGTGGCCGTAAACAACAGGCCGATAATGCCAAACACCGAAATAGCTGTTGTTTCTTCCGCCACTGAACCCAGATATGCCTGCACCGCCTGCTGGCTGGTCGGCAATAAATATTCAAGCAAGGCATCACTGACAGTGCCCGCCATCGCATCAAACGCCTGAAAACTGGTAAACACCGAAAAGCCCAACACCACCATCGGCACAATGGCCAGCAACGATGCATAAGCCAGAGCAGAAGCACGTTGAATGCATTTGTCCGCAATAAAGCGACCCAGCACCCGATAGGTAAAACGCAGTAGATGTGTGCCATGGCGATACAATGCCGGCAAACTGGCAATATCGGCCACATCCATCTTCATCATCGTGCGCAGATGATTCGGCACGGATGATTTCGTTGCTTTCGATGTTTTTTTCAT
>CAYOTF010000055.1:947-15431 GCA_964406805.1 uncultured Zetaproteobacteria bacterium
ACCCAAACCCCAAAACAGATATAGAAGGGCGAGCGGGCGATGCCCGATCAAGGCTCACCGGATAGCCCTGATTCACAAATCGGCAGCAATGATGATTGCCTGTTAGCATGCGCCCATGTCTCATGCTATTGCATCGCCTCCTGCCCGCTCGATTCTTGACTGGCCAACATATCGACCGGAGCTAAAAACTGCCGCGCAACTGCCGATGAACAAGGCTGAAATGCAAGCACTTGGCTGGGATGCATGCGATATTATTATCGTCACCGGCGATGCTTATGTCGATCACCCAAGCTTTGGCATGGGCGTGATTGGGCGGGTACTCGAAGCACAAGGCTTTCGTGTCGGCATCATTTCGCAACCCGACTGGAAATCTGCTGATGATTTTCGAGTGCTTGGCCAACCCAATCTCTATTTTGGTGTCACCTCCGGCAATATGGATTCGATGGTTAATCACTACACCTCCGAACGCCGTATTCGTAGCGATGATAGTTACACTGCCGGTGGAGATGCTGGCAAACGCCCGGATCGTGCTGTCACCGTTTATGCCCAGCGCTGTCGTGAAGCGTTTAAAGGTGTGCCGGTGATCATTGGCAGCATCGAGGCATCGCTGCGCCGGATTGCCCATTATGATTATTGGTCGGACACCGTGCGTCGCTCGGTATTGCCGGATTCAAAAGCCGACATGCTGCTATTTGGTAATGCAGAACGGCAGATTATTGAAGTGTCGCATCGTTTGGCGGCCGGTGAACCCATCAAGGACATGCACGATATTCGCGGCACCGCCATCATGCGCAACACAGTGCCCGCCGGCTGGTCGGAGATTGATTCTACCGACATCGACACCCCCGGCGCATTGATTGAACACGCCGACCCGTATGCCATGGCGAGCCCCAGTGATGGCAGTAGTTGCGCAGAAAAAACTCAAACGCCGCCCAGACCAGCCAACGAAACTCATATTCCGGTCGCCCACATCAAACTCAATCGAGCCACTACCGTTATCCGCCTGCCATCCTACGAAGCAGTCAAAGCGGATCCAGTGCTCTACGCCCATGCCTCACGCTTATTGCATCTGGAAACCAATCCGGGCAATGCGCGGGCGCTGGTGCAGCAACATGGCCAACGCCATGTCTGGCTCAATCCACCGGCGATTCCACTCACCACGGCCGAGATGGACAGTATCTTTGATCTGCCCTACTCGCGCCTGCCACACCCATCCTACGGCGATGCCCGTATTCCGGCTTATGAGATGATCAAACATTCAGTGAACATCATGCGCGGCTGTTTTGGAGGCTGTACATTCTGCTCGATCACCGAACACGAAGGGCGCATCATTCAAAGCCGTTCGGAAAACTCCATCATCAAGGAAATCGAAAATATCCGCGATAAAACACCCGGCTTCAGCGGCCATATCTCCGACCTCGGTGGGCCGACTGCCAATATGTATCGCCTGGCCTGCAAATCCACCGAGATTGAAGCGGCATGCCGCAGACCATCGTGCGTATTCCCCGGCATTTGCAGCAATCTCAACACCGACCACACGCCGCTCATCAAACTCTATCGCAGGGCTCGTGCGTTACGCGGCATCAAACGCATTTTCATCGCTTCAGGTCTGCGCTACGATCTGGCCGTTGAATCGCCGGAATACATTCAGGAACTGGCCACCCACCATGTCGGTGGTTATTTAAAGATCGCACCGGAACACACCGAAAACGAACCATTAAACAAAATGATGAAGCCGGGCATCGACAGTTTTGATCGCTTTAAACGCATGTTTGATCAAGCCTCGAAAAAGGCCGGCAAAAAACAGTATTTAATCCCCTATTTCATCGCTGCCCACCCCGGCACCAACGATGAAGACATGCTCAATCTGGCGTTGTGGTTAAAAGCCAACCAATTCAAACCGGATCAAGTGCAGGCTTTTTTACCCTCACCCATGGCTACCGCCTCAGCCATGTATCATTCCGGCAAAAACCCGCTGCGAAAGATCAAACGCAATAGTGAAACCGTATTCACCCCCAAGCGCAAAAAACAACGCGATTTGCACAAAGCGCTACTGCGCTACCACGACCCACGCAACTGGCCCATGCTGCGCGAAGCACTCATCCACATGAACCGCAGCGATTTAATCGGCCACGGTGAAGCATGTCTGGTTCCACCCGCAGGACGAAACCAACACATCAAACGCGACCCCAAACATCACACGACTACAGTGCATAGAAACAGGCGTAGGAAACGCTAAGGACAGCCGGGCACTCTTTGCTTCGACACGTGCACACCATCTCCACCAGCAATTGCAGTGCCCAATAACAACACCGCTAAAATAATGGAAAAGTGATCCTCCATGCTGGCGGCAGATAAACCGTGCACCGCTAAAGCCAGCCCCGAAAGCGAGAAGAGCGGTGCCGTTAACGAGTATCGCCAATCCACTTTCAAACCTGCTCTCATCCATGCAGCCCACAACAGTAACAACAGCAACAAACCAGCAGGCCCCCAACGGATCAAATTCAGCAAATACTGATTATGGGGATGGGCAAAACCAGCCTTAAACAAAGCTTGCTGTGATGTTTGCAATGCTGCAGATGCCGTCGGCACTCCGCCAGTGCCCACACCCAGAACTGGATACTCATGCCAAATATCAATAGCGGTTTTCCACATCTGAAAGCGCGCTTCCGTCGCTAGAATAGCATTATCAGAGCTATCAAGGGCATCCAGATTTTGAGCATGATGATCTTGCGTGAACGCAAGCCATGTTCCCTGCAAACGCTCTTTACCCGGGCCTATTGCAACCACCAGCAACAGCACTAGGAAAAGCACGCCTATTGGCAAAAGCGCAGACCATTTTTTCGAGTCAAACAACCACTTCAGGCATACACATAACATCAAAACGGCCGCAATAAGATAGCCGCTGCGCCCTTGAGCTGAAAAAACCATCACATACGACCATGCAGCCAAGCCCCATGCGGCATAACGCTGCCAGCCTTGCCTCATCAAACCGACATGCAACAACCATGCCGCCCATAGCCCATACACAAAGCCAAAACCAATATGACCAATATGGCCGGTGGCATCGGTGGCATTCGAACCATCCGTTGCCACCACCACATAGCCGTACATCTGCAATGTGCAATAAACCAGATTAAGTGCCAATCCCAAAGACAGAGCTATCAAAAACAACTGCCGCCATTTTTCTTCGTTTGTAATCACAACCACAACAGGCAACAGCAGCCAGAACCAATGTCGGCCGATCACATGCATACCCCAGCTAAGATCGAGGCTCCACGCCAAAGCCAACAGCAAAAGCACCAAATAGGCGCAAATGAGTACGGTCAGCAGTTTATATATTTTCCAGCACTGTTTTGCACCCTGCCACCACAGACCGGAGAGCAAAGCCAGCGCCAGCGTTAAACCTAGAGCCACATTCGTAGCAGCAACCGAAAATGAAAACACAAAAGCAGCCAGAGCAAGAAAACCTGCTGCAATCATCATGGCGTATTCCTGCCTGTTTTCCCAAACATTATTAATGAGACACCCCTTCCCTGCGAATGACTTTGATCAGTGTAAGCCACAACACATAACAATCAAAGCGCATCGAGTGACGTTGCAAATATTCAACATCAAGCGCCACTTTATCCGCAATAGGTAATTCATCTCGCCCGTTCACCTGCGCCCAACCGGTCACTCCCACAGGCAACACATGCACGCCTTTTTCAGTACGCAACGCAATCAAGTCATCTTGATTGTACAAAGCAGGTCGCGGCCCTACAAAGCTCATGTCACCCTTTAGCACACTCCACAGCTGAGGCAGTTCATCCAAACTCGATTTACGCAAAAAATCACCGATCGGCGTTAACACACTTTTAGGATCAAGTAATAAATGCGTTGCCAGCGCAGGGGTATCCACGCTCATACTGCGAAATTTTGGCATGCTGAATAGCTGGTTGTTTTTACCCACACGATCAGACCAATATAAAACTGAGCCTTTGGATGTTATTTTCACCAAAAGAGCAATAAATAACATCGGAATCATCAAGCAAAACAATATGCCAAGCGCCATCAGAAAATCAAACGACCTTTTCATTGTAAATACTTCATCCTTCTATCCGCAATAGCTATCATGATTATTTTTTAAATAATTCACAATTTCAGGCAACGATTCATGCAAATGACGCTGTGGACAAAAACCAAGTTCCTTCTCAATTTTTGCTGATGAATAGAGTTCAGTGCCAAGCAATTTTTGTAACGTTTCACTATCAAAAATAAACCTTCGCCCAATAATTTTACCAATCATATCGCCTTTCACAGCGATCAACTTCAACAGTGAAACAGGAACCTTCCAACCGGGAACAGGCTGCCCCAAAGCTTCACAAATCCACACATACATCTGCCGTGTCGAATAATTGTGACTATCACTCGCGATATAGCACTTACCCACCGCCTCCGGGTGTTGGGAAAGTAACAGTGCAGCACTTACAACATCATCGACATGTATCATCGAACGATAGTTCCTAGTATCCGGAAGTGGCGGAAAGTGCCACTTTCGAATGGCCTGAATCATTTTTGGTAAATTCCCCTTTTCTGTACAGCCATAAACCATAGTCGGTCGAATCACCACCGGTTCAGGAACAAAACCACCAGATAAAACCAACTGCTCCGCCATTAATTTACTGCGGCCATACATCGTATCAGGCAGCTCTTCACAAGACTCATCACTACAATGTTCATGATAGCCTACAGCCTTGATACTGCTAAAATAAACAAATCGCCGAACACCAGCACTTTTCGCCGCTTCCAGCAGCTTTCGCGTCCCCGCAGTATTAATCGTGAAATATTCAACATCATCATGATAATCGGCATTTAAGGCATGAGCCTTACCCGCGAGGTGAAACACAACGTCAATGCCATCTAGAGCCTTCGCATCCAGTGGCTGATTCATATCCCAATGCACATAATTCAAGGTTCCATCAGGCCTTGTTCGCCCCAACATACGCACATTCGAACCGTTCTCTACTAATGCAGCGTAAAGATGCTGACCAATAAATCCAGTAGCGCCAGTGATCAAAACATTCATATTGTCATCTCGCTCTTCACGCCTGCCATCAACATATATCATCCATCCAGCCCTCAAGCTGCTGAACAAGCATATTCCGATCAAAATTATTTTGGTAATAGCGAAGTGCAGCCTCTCCCATTTCATCCCGCTCAGCATCACTCAACTGACTCATCTTGAGTACAGCAGCTGCTAAAGCACAAACATCACCCGATTTAACACTGTAACCAGCACCACTTTCATCAATCACCTTAGCACTTTCTCCCGTTAATGCCCCAATCACTGGCCGTCCACAAGCCAGATACGACTGCACCTTGCCAGGGATGGTGGTGGACATCACGGGGTCATCACGCAAGGTGACCAACATGGCATCGGCTAGTGCGAAGAAAACTGGCATTTTATCCATCGGGAAACTGCCCAACACATGCAGTTTATCCAAGTCTTCAGCCTGTTGCACCTCTTCTAACCAAGCACGTCTACGTCCATCACCCAAAAACACCCAATGAATAGCCTCATCACGCAGAAGTCTTGCAGCATCTACAATTGTATCCAGCGATTGCGCTTCACCAAGATTCCCTGCAAACATGACAATAAAACCATCAGAGGGAAGCAATTGACGCTCCTGCACCGTATCATCCAGATCGACTGGTTGATATAAGGTTTCCGCCCAATTCGGAAAATATTCTATTTTTTCACGTTCACCGCCTACAGCCACGACAGGCTCCACAAAACTTTTCGATTGTACCAAAATTTTATCGCAGCGATGGTAAATAGCTTTCACCATCGTCGCCACGGCAGATAATACTATCGGTGATTTCACCGCACCAGTGGCCAGCAATGTCTCTGGCCATAAATCCTGGACCCAGAAAAAATGTGTTGCCGACTTCTGCCTGGCGATCATATTGGCGGGGATACCCACAGTCACCGGCGACACTTCAAATGTAAACACCATATCAAAAGCTTGTTTGCGCAGCATCCAGGCACCCAACGTACAGCCCGAAATTGCAAACGAAAGATAATTCAAAACCAGTTGCCATGATTTACTTTCGCGGCGTGCAAATAGAGGCACCCGCACAACGGGAATCCCGTGCATGGTTTCACGACGTTTTAACCTCCAGGAATAACCGGCATAGACCTTACCCGCAGGATAGTTGGGCATACCGGTTAATACTGTCACCTCATGGCCTCGTTCTTTCAAGGCCAAAGCAAGATCAGTAATACGGAAGCTTTCCGGCCAGAAATATTGAGTTACAATCAGAACACGCACTTTAAATAGTTCTAAAGTGAATACTGTGCATACAGATCAAGCTTAGCTTTCATTAAATCTACCATATCAGACACCATTACATCATAAGAAGGAACCAAGTTCGGCATTTTTTGTTGAGTATCAAGTAATGTTTTATCCACACACCAGCCATCCACGGCTTCTATCTCAATACTCCTTTGGGTGTACCGCTTGAATAAAAGCAATAGATCATACTTACTGATCGCTTGCCCATTGGTTAAATGAACCAAACCAACCAACTCATGCTCAATAATCCAATCAACGGCTTGTGCCAAAACCAGTGTTGTCACTCCAGACCACAAGGCTTCTGTATAACCCTTCATTTCCGATTTTTGCTTTAAAAAGAAATCAAATAAGCCCGTCCCATCGCGTTTCAACTCAGGCCCTACAATAGACGTTCTTATCGTTAAATCCCTCTCATTAACAACCTCTCCCAGAGCCTTGCTGCGTGCATAATAGTCATCGCCATCTTTGAAAGACGTTTCAACATAAGCTCCTTTTTTACCTGAAAATACACAGTCCGTACTGATATGGATCAATCTAAAGCCCAAGCGAGAACCCATGCTAGAAAGAAAATGAGGTAAATAACTATTCAACAACACAGCACTTGCAACATCATTAGCCGACTGTGAGACAAGCACACCTATACAATTGACCACATAATCCGGTTTAACTTGATTTAGATAAACGTCCAAAGCCGTGAAATCCGTCACATCCAACACTTCATCCACAAATTCACCTTCGGCTCGAGCCACACCTGAAACATTATATTTTCCTGATCTATTCAAATGCATATACATCACGTGACCAGCCATTCCCATTGAGCCAAGCACAACAAGATTTTTTTTCATATCAGGACTTATGCCAGACAGTGCGGTCAATATAATCAGTATAAGAGAGGATAATTCTCAATACTTTTTTGGAGACATTATCCACATTGTAATCTGCGACCACCTTCATTGGGCGTTGTTGCGGATCATGCTGCGCTGTCACCACATTAATCGCCTCGATAATCCGATCTTTATTCAAGCCGGTCATGATAAGTGTACCCTCATCCATGCCTTCAGGCCGTTCATGAGCTTGCCGAATGGTAATGGCGGGCAAGTTTAACAAAGAACCCTCTTCTGCAATGGTGCCACTGTCAGAAATCACACAAAATGCTTCCATTTGTAATTTGTTATATTCATGAAAACCATAGGGTTTTGAGAAACGAATCAAATCATTTTTAGTTTCATAACCAATCGCTTCCAGCTTTTTTCTAGTTCTTGGGTGTGTTGAGATTATGATGGGCATGGCATAGACCTCGCTCATCTTATCAATTGATTGCAGCAGATCTGAAAAGTTTTGTTCGGAATCCACATTCTCTTCACGATGAACACTCATCAATATATATTTCTGAGGCTGCAAACCTTCTATCTGTAAAATATCAGAAGCCTGTATTTTATCCATATTCGCATTCAACACTTCCAACATGGATGAGCCCGTTTTAATGATGGTTTCAGGCCGAATACCTTCTGCGATCAGATAATCTCTTGCCTGCTCGGATAACGGCATATTGATATCACTCAAGTGATCGACAATTTTCCGATTCACCTCTTCAGGCACGCGCTGATCAAAACATCGATTACCTGCTTCCATATGAAAAATCGGCACTTTCCTCTTTTTCGCAGGGATCACCGACAAACAACTATTGGTATCCCCATACACCAAAATAGCATTCGGTTTTTCTCTCGCGATCACTTGATCTGCCTTGGCGATAATGTCTCCGATAGTTTCCGAGGCACTACCCTTTACAGCCTCAAGAAAAAAATCAGGTCGCCGAACCCCAAGCTGCTCAAAGAAAATTTCATTTAATTCATAATCATAATTTTGTCCCGTATGCACCAGCACATGGTTCGTATGCTTATCAAGTTCCTTCATTACTTCACTGAGTTTAATGATCTCAGGGCGCGTGCCTACGATCGTCATGACTTTAATCATTTTTTAACTCCAAACGCTTTCAAATCATCTTGAATTTCACGTAAACCTTTCAACAAACCGTCAAGTTCAGCCGAAGTCAGCTGATGTGTGTTATGAGAATGGTATTCGCTTGCTTGTGTGACCACCTCTTCCCCCTCTTCAAAATATTTTGAATAATTCAAATCTCTGGTGTCCGCAGGAATACGATAATAATCACCCATATCTTCGGCAGACACCATCTCTTCTCGCGTAAGCAACGCCTCATAAAGTTTTTCACCGTGTCGGGTGCCAATAATACGAATTGGATGATTCGGATGCCCCAGCAATTTAACCAGCGTACGTGCCAACAAATCAATTGTGGATGCAGGAGCCTTCTGCACAAAAATATCACCACTTCGACCATGTTCAAAGGAAAACAACACCAGCTCAACCGCCTGATCCAATGTCATCATAAAACGAGTCATGGCAGGATCGGTGATGGTAATATCTTTCCCTTGTCGAACCTGATCAATAAACAACGGAATCACAGAACCACGGGATGCCATCACATTACCATAGCGTGTGCAGGTAATAACCGTACCCTGCTCACCCAGATTGCGTGACTTTGCTACCGCCACCTTCTCCATCATTGCCTTGGATACTCCCATGGCATTAATCGGATATACCGCTTTATCAGTGCTCAATACGATTACTTTTTTTACCTGCGCATTAATCGCACAATTCAATACATTTTCTGTACCAATCACATTGGTTTGCACCGCTTGCATCGGATAAAACTCACAAGAAGGCACTTGTTTCAATGCCGCCGCATGAAACACATAATCAACACCACGCATAGCATCAATAATTGAATTCACATCACGCACATCACCAAGATAAAACTTGAGTTTTGGATCATTGTATAGCTTGCGCATATCATCCTGTTTCTTTTCATCACGCGAAAAAATTCGAATTTCATCAACATCTGTATCCAGAAAACGGCGCAACACAGCATTTCCAAATGAACCTGTACCACCTGTAATCAATAAGGTTTTATTTTTAAACACTATTATTCCCCTTCCGCTCCATTTCAACGAACCTAGCAAATGGGTTTTGCATCGGCTAAAAGCGTAATATTCATATTATAAAACTCCAAATCAATCCATTAGTCCAAAATCCAACAAGGACAAACCATGAATCCCATTTATTTTGCATAGTCGGATATCTTCAGTAATAAAATGATGCAAGATCAGTCTCTGGAACCCCGTAACAACGGCGTTCATACATCACCGCTCTGGATAATTTTAATTCGCACGGTTTCAATTATGCCACCATTTCCCTGCATATCTCGATATAACGATCTACCGCAATATCCCAAGTGTAATGTTCCTGTGCAAAATGGCGACCGGCCAGTCCCATTTTTTGCCGTAATTCAGCATCACTCATCAATACACAAATCTCTTCAGCAAGCGACTGCTCGCTGGCCGCTGTCAGGCGCGCTGCTCCCGCATCATGCAGCTGATCAAAGCCGCAACAATCCGTCAACACCACAGGAACACCACAAATAGCGCCTTCCAACGCCACAATCGACATCGCTTCCTGACGGGATGGAACAACAAGCAGAGAAGCGCCATGGTAGGCAGAGGATTTCAGTTCTCCGCCTGTATAACCGACAAAGTGGATGCGATCCGCCAACCCGGCCTTGGCAGCCGCTTGAGCGAGTGAATCCAGCATACCGCCGTCCGGCCCGGCAAACACCAGATGTAAATGTGGAAAATGATCGGCAATCGATACAAAGGCCTGTAGCAAAAGATCCGGCCCCTTGATTTGATTCAATCGCCCGACAAACAACAGATATTCCACACCGCCAATCGCCAGTTGCTGACGGAAGAGCCCTGCATCCGAAAAAGAAAAGTCCTGTTCTCTCACCCCATTGGGAATATGAAAAATGCGCTCCTGAGTAACGCCATATTCCTGCAATACCAATGCTTCATCCTCCGCAATCGCAATTGCGGCAGTGCAATTCCTAACCAAGGCCGCACCCACCAGACGATTATACCAACGCTTGAATCCTTGCGAGCGCCCAAATAACGGCAGAGCACCGGCAGGACAGATGATATATGGGGTGCGCGTCAGCCGTGCCAGCCAATAGATGATGGCATTGATAAACGTCCAGTGATTCATTAAGTGAATCACATCAGCCTGACGCACCATGCGACACATGGTCACCAGTTTCGGGGCAGGCAAATACCAGCGCCGACTCCAGCACGACAACAACACGGTATCTTTCAACCCAGTCTCCACTTCCCCAACGGCTACAGACAGAATACGGGATGATACGCCCTCAATATCCCGCATGGCTGCATGCAACTGCCGAATGCGCTCAACTGTTCCACCGCCGGTGACCGGATCCAGACTCATATTCACATGCAGGATATTCATTCAGGCCGGTCTTTTATCATTGCTTTAATAGCCCCCTTGAACCCAAGAGGCAATTCAAAACCATATGCTCTTAACCTGGCGGATGAAAACCGGGTTCGCCCATGCAGACTAGGGCCACGAATCAGCCTTCGAACCAGCGTTGGAACAATTACAGGTAGCGACGCAGGTAGTTTAAGAACACCTTTCTCACCACCCTTCAAATACCGGTAATAGCCTGCAATTCCTGCAACCGTATTTAGCTCATCCTCATCACAGGACACATAAAAACAATCCGGTCGCTGTAGCGGTTTCTCCAAAAAAAACATGGCTGCTGCCGCAATGTCATCGGCATGTACGATATGGGCACGCTCACGTCCCTTAATAAACAGTTTCAATCTGTCCATCCAGTCGTTTCTAATAGGGTATTCAACAAAACCGGGGCGTTGGCTACTCACTACAAACACAGGCCGAAGCACGCATATTTTAGCATTCAGGCCGGATGACAACACCATCTTTTCAGCAGCATATTTACTTTTTTCATAGCTATCCCTCGGATGACACGATGTACGTTCATCCACCCAGTCATCACTACACGCCCCCAGCACCCCTGCCGAACCTATATAACACAAATAATTCAGTGGTGAGACTTTGGCAATACCAAGCAGCATTTCTGTCGCTCTTACATTGACCTCCCAAATCAACTCCTGTTGAGCAAACTCGGCCGCACAATGAAACAAAGCTGATACACCTTTCATCAGCGTTTTAAGAACCTGTTCATCTCGAATATCACCCTGAACTACCTCCAGGTTGGGGTGCCATGCACGAATGTCTTTACGCGTCAAAATCTTCACGTGCCACTGCTGTTCAATCAGCAAATCGACAATACGCCTGCCAATCCCGCTCATGGCCCCGGTTACTGCTGCAATTTTCATTCTGCAACCAGGTGTAATTTAAGCAACACACCCCTTATCACAAGGCGAAACCTGAGATAGTTCCCATAAACCAGCAGGAACAGCGGTGAACATGCATGATGTTCTTCCAGCGCTCTGAGGCACTCATTCAGACAAAGCCTTCTATGAGCCCGGCTTACGCCGCCTTCACGCATGCAGCTAACCATTTCAGGGTGAAACAACACATTTAACGCCTTACCTCCCCTTAAGTAAAACTCATAGTCGATTGCAATTTTATAGCGCTCATCATACCCCCCTACACGTCTGAAAAAATCCATATTTGTGAAACTGGAAGGGTGAGGAATGGTGTCCTTTTTCAAAAACTCACTCCATTTAAACGGATGACCAATGGGTTGTTCCAGGCTAACGGGCTCTATGTCTCGAGATACCCTCTGAACCTTTCCAAAAATAACATCTTTATCATCATTGTTTTTCAAGACAGCCGAGAGCCTGGTAAGCACATTTGCATCATGAAAATAGTCATCTGAATTCAGAAATAGAACCCACTTTCCAGATACCTGCGCCAACCCTTTATTAAAAGCATCCGAGATACCACGATCAGAACGGGAATGGTAATAACTCAAATGATCTCGATATTGTTCAATAATAGCTGCCGTTCCATCGGTAGAACCGCCATCAATAACAATATATTCAAAATCATCAAAGCTCTGACTTATAACACTTTGCATGCACTGTTCGATATACTCATTCGCATTAAAGCATGCAGTTATGACAGAAACTAGAGGTTTCGTCATGGCCGAGACATACAGTCCAAAATTATAGATTCATATTGCTTTCCAAATGCTGTTCTATGATCAGCGAGCGCGCCCTCAGCCTCTTGTATAAACACGTTGTCATCTGAAGCGTCAAAGCTTTCAACAACATGGCTCATCGTTTCCGCCAGAGCATGTGAATCATCGGCCTCAAAAAAACAGGCCCGATTCGGATTCTGTTCCCGATGAACAGGAATTTCTGATAAAATCAAACATTTACCCAGTGCTTTCGCCTCTTCAACCGTTGTACTCCATCCCTCGAAAAAAGACGGGTTAATAACCGCCATAGCATATTTCATCAACGCCAGCATATGCGGATAGGGCACCATGCCCAGACAAATAAATTGTTCTTCCAACTGTTGCTGACTAACACTATCCATCAATGCATCAAAATAGCCCGGGTTCCTGTGGTCATTTTTACTGCCCGTTGCAACAACACAGATTTTTTTACCCTGAACACGCAGCTCAGCCAGCGCCTCAACCACAACAGTATGATTTTTATGTTTCCAAAACTGATTAGGCAGATAAAACCAATATTCAGGCAAATCATATTGAGCCATCAGTTCATTTTTCTTCAGCAATTCTTGTTCACCTACAAGGCAGGAGTAGAAATGCATGATCCGAGGCGTGGCCGCATGACCCGGTTCGTCGGCCATAAATATCTCATAGTCACGACAGGCGCATTCGCTACTCAATAAAATATATTCACTTGTCCTGCCTGATTGCCTGTTCGCCTTATTGAGCACATTGATAAGCGTATCATCGAATAACTGCGGCAGATGCAAATGCTGAAAATCAGGAATCCAGGGTAGTGATGCAATGGGACAACCTGACCATAGAGTCTGATAGTGTGATATAAAACTGATATTGTGTGTTTTTAATAGCCTGTACAAAAACACATCTCGTGTCGGCTTTGCAATGACCTGCCGCACAGCCCACGCCACAGACCGCCGATCAAGCAGTGAGGTTCTTACGAGAGTAACATATTTCTCCATATCATGGGTATTGGTCTGATAACCTGCGAAGAGAACCAGTTCAATCTGCGGTCTCTCCAGAGATGCCAGCGCAGCACTTAAATTTCTGAAATAATTCACGCCGCCCATCCATGGTTCAAGCTCCCAGATAAGTGCGATACGCTTTACCGACACCGTTTATACCAATCCACGTATGCCGCGATACCGGCCTGCAATTGAATGCTCGGCGACCACCCCAGTTGTCTGGCAGATGATATATCTGCAACAAGCGCATTCGGGTCGCCCTCTTTAATAGCCGCTGAAAAAATAGGAGCTTGTGGACAATCCATAGCATGCATCAACAACTGCAATACTGCCTCTATATTCACGCCTGTTCCTGTTCCACCATTTATCACAGGGCATGCATGACTGGCATGTTTTACAGCTGCCGCAATCAATTGCGCCACGTCAGAGACATGCAACCAATCCCTGATTTCTTTTCCTGTACCAAAAAAAGTTAAATCCCCCTTGCTTACTTTGTTACAGGCATCCCACAATAGCTGCTTGCGTAAGCCATCCCCATATACCGAGAACAACCGAACAATAGCAACCGACAGCCCATAGCGCCGTGCATACATCTGACATAACTGTTCAGCCATCAGTTTATGCACCCCATAGGGTGAAATGGGACAGGTTGGCTCGTGCTCAGGGATTGGAACCGTATTCACTTGCCCGTATACAGCCGCACTTGAGGGGTAAAGCAAACGACTATCAGGGCTATGCAGGCGAATATACTCAAGTACATACGACGTCGCATCAACGGTCAGGCAAAAGTCCTGCCTGGGATATTCTACAGAGTAACCGACTGAAGAACCGCCAGCACAGTGAACTATCATATCCGGCTTACCGGCAAAAGCGCACAAGGTTTCCAGTGTCACCTCACATTCATGCCAGCAGGAGATGCCCCATAACTGGTGATCGGGAAACTTTCCCCAACCCATTCCGGTTACATCACAACCATGATCGGCAAATTCTTTTGCCACATAGCGGCCAATGAAACCGGCAGCACCAGTAATCAATACGGTTTTAGTTTTCATTTTTTCACCGCCACAAAACT
>CAYOTF010000056.1:0-15096 GCA_964406805.1 uncultured Zetaproteobacteria bacterium
GAGCTATGCCGGCAAGGGTGGCGCATCATACTGAGCCATCGACTGATTTCAAGTCTAAATTAAAAGTATTTCGATTATCTGGATTTAAGACTAAAAAATTCCCCATGCAATCAATCTTTCTTCATTCAAAAAGCATGGTTTTTGCATCTGACTCAGACGGCAGACAAATAAGGCAAAACTATAGCAGGCACCAATTCAGAAACATCACCACCCATGGTCGATATCTCCCGGATAAAACGGGACGATACAAATGTGTAATCTTCCCTTGCCATCACAAACACAGTCTCAATTTTCGCATCCAGGCGACGGTTCATGGTAGCCATCTGAAACTCGTATTCAAAATCCGAAGCGGCACGTAAACCACGTAAAATAGCAGCAGCCTGGTAGCTATGTGCCAACTCCACCAGTAAACCTGAAAAGCGCACTGGTTCAACCTGTGTTTCAGCGGCAAAGGTTTCACGCACCATCGCCAAGCGTGTCTCAACATCAAACATCGGCCCTTTATCCGGATTATCTGCAACACCAATGACAATACGATCGAATAATTTCAATCCCCGCGTCACCACATCCACATGCCCCAGCGTGATCGGATCAAATGTACCTGGATAAATTGCTGTTCGTTTCATGCATTCTCCATCGTCAGTCTAGGCTTCCACAAACCGCCTTCGCTGACAATTCCCGTTAGATTCGCATAAGGGGTAACATCAAATGCCGGGTTGTTTATTTTCACGCCCGCAGCCACCTGAATATGTTGAACCTCTCCTGCATCACTCCAACCATCCATCCGAGCAAGCTCCGAACCCGCTCGCTGTTCAATAGGAACCGCCGCACCATTCAAACAGGAGGAATCAAATGTTGAATCCGGTGCCACCACATACATTGGCACTCCATGTTCACGCGCCGCCAAGGATAAGGCATAGGTGCCTATTTTATTCGCCACATCACCATTGGCCGCAATACGATCCGCTCCCACCACGATAGCATCCACTTTACCCTGCGCCATCATCCAGGCTGCAGCACCATCAACCTGGATGCGGCAATCAATGCCTTCCTGCTGCAATTCCCAGGCAGTAAGGCGCGCACCTTGCAATCGCGGCCTGGTCTCATCCACCCATACAAAAGGCTGCTCACCCGCCTGAGCCAACTGATATATACCTGATGTCGCCGTACCCCAATCGACGGCCGCAAGCCAACCTGCATTGCAATGTGTTAAAATCCGTCGCTCTCCAAGCGCCAACAGATCCGCCATCACCAGACCCATGCACTGATTGGCTGCAACTTCAGCATCGGCATAGGCCACTGCGCGATCAATCATTTGTGATGCCGTTGGATTACCTTGCGCACATTGTTGCATTGCATCACAAGCATGAAACAAGTTCACCGCTGTCGGGCGAGTCGCACGAAACCTTGGCAGCCAATGTTCAAAAAAACGCACTTCATCCTGCCTCCATGCCAAAGCCAAACCAAATGCCGCTGCGGCACCTATGCTTGGAGCACCTCGTACTTGCATGGATTCAATCGCAAGCGCCACATGCTCTGGCTCACAGCTACTGATCTGCTTGAACTGATGCGGCAACAAACGCTGTTCAACCCACTGCACGGCATCCAAATCAACACGCCACTGCACAGCCCTGCAATGCTCACCATTTACTTGCACATTCGACTCCATAGTTCATCATGAAAGACATAAGTACTTAAAATATAACGATAATTATCCACGCAGTTTTTTCAACACCCCATCAAGTTCAACCGCCTGGGTATAAGCGATACGCATTTCTCCCGCACCATTTTTCTTGCGCACAATTTCCACAGGCAAACCCAACTTGCGCGTCAATTCCTCCTGCAAGGCAACAATATCAGCATCCACTTCTTTTTGAACAATAGCAGATGGAGCCCTGGCAGCCTTTTTAGCTTCCTTCTCCATTTGACGTGCGCTCCAACCGCCTGCAACACACAAACGCGCCAGTCGCTCTGCTGTATCTTCCGGCAACCCCACCAGCGGTCGCGCTTGCCCCATATTGAGATCCCTCGCTTCAATGCGTTGTTTAATGCTCATCGGCAATTGCAACAAGCGAATCAAGTTACTGACCTGAACACGAGACACACCAATTTTCTCTGCCACCTGTTGCTGCGTGCACCCAAACTCTGCAATCAAACGCTGGTATGCCCCCGCCGATTCAATCGCCGTCAAATCATCACGTTGTTGGTTTTCAATAATTGCCAACTCAAGCGCCTGCAAATCATCGACATTTCGAACCACGGCAGGAATTTCAGTCAAACCGGCCGCCTGCGATGCTCGCCAACGACGCTCACCCGCAATCAGCTCATAACCATCACCTTGGGGGCGTAACAACACAGGCATAAGAACACCATCCTGACGAATTGAATCCGTCAACGAGTCCAACTCTGTCGATGAAAAGTTTGTTCTCGGTTGATAACTATTTGGTTTAATTTTCGAGATAAGAATTTGTGATGTCTGACGCATCACTTCCGGCGTAGGTGTATCACCCAACAAGGCATTCAAACCTCGACCCAAACCACGATTTTTAACTACTGCCATACCCACCCCCTAACGCCTATGTTTTTCCACTCCATGATTAAACCATGCATGGCGTGGACAGAAAATATGCAGACGCATTATATTTCATATCGGCCTAACCGTTTCATATCGGCCTAACCTTTTCCTATTCCACCCCAACCACCGCGATATAATCATACCTTACGACGATGCATAAATTCGCGCGCCACGGCCAGATATGCTTGCGAGCCTTTTGAGCGCACATCATGGTACATCACCGGCACACCATAACTCGGAGCCTCCGATAAACGCACATTTCTAGGTATCACCTCTTCATAAACCTGTGAACCAAAATATCCCCGCACATCCTGCTCGACCAACATCGATAATTTATTGCGTCGATCAACCATGGTTAACAGCACCCCTTCAATCGACAACACCTTGTTCAGCGCCAATCGCACTCGTCGGATCGAATCCAGTAACTGTGTTAAGCCTTCCATAGCGTAAAATTCTGTCTGCAAAGTTACCAAAACATCATCCGCCGCAGTTAATGCATTGACCGTTAATAAACTCAATGCCGGCGGGCAATCAATAAACACATAATCGAAAGCTTCACCTTGATATGCAGACAAAGCCTGATTCAAGCGTAGCTCTCTCCCCATCTCATTCACCAGCTCCACCTCAGCTCCAGCCAAGTCCATACTGGCTGGCAACAACCACAAGCGTTCACATTCAGTTTGAATCAGACTATCGCCTAATGTCGCTTCCCCCATCAATACATCATAGGTGCCACTAGCCACTTGATTCTGGTTCACCCCCAAGCCGGATGTTGAATTGCCCTGCGGATCCAAATCAATCAGCAAGACACGGTGATCCAATGCAGCAAGCGATGCGGATAAATTAATACTGGTGGTGGTTTTTCCCACGCCACCCTTCTGATTGGCTATGGCCGTAACCGGCCCCACCCCCTGATGTTTCACGTGAAACCTCCTGTGTTTTCAACCATAGCTATAACAACGAATCAATTGACTGGCATCATCCCAATCACCCACACGAACAGAGTGTTCAGCAGTCATTTTCCAACCGTCAACGTCAACCGGGGCGTGCGACCTCGGCACAGGCAAGATAGCAACCGCACCGTCGTTCACATGCGGAGAAAACATTGCCAGTAACTGAGCCTCATCGGCAACAGCCCGGGCAATGCACACATCAATATGTAATGGTGGCAAATCCTTAATATCGGCATCATAAACTTCGCCATTTAATTGCAACTTCCGCACAACATGCCTCAAGAATTCAGCCCGCTTCTTCCTTCTCTCTACCAACACACCAAACAAACCAGGCTTCGCAAGCAACACTGGAATACCCGGCACACCCATGCCGCTACCCACATCCAATATACGCCCACGCTCCGGCAACCACTCCACCATAGCCAACGACGGACGAATAAAACGTGTGTAAAATAAATCAGGATCAGAAATCGATGTTAAATTCAACGCCAAACGAAACTTTAATACCTCTTGAACATACGCATCACAGAGGTCAGTCATCACTAAACCTCCTTAAATACAACATAAGACTGCTGATAGCTGCAGGCGTAATACCCGTCATGCGCGAAGCCTGCCCAAGCGTTCTCGGTTTCGTGCTTATTAAACGCTGACAGCACTCAATACTCAAACCCTTGATTAAAGTATAATCCATCGCTTCCGGAATCTTACGACCTTCTAGCAAACGAAAGCGATCCACTTCCAATTGCTGCTTGTCCAAATAACCATCATAATGAATAAGCGACAACAAGGCTTTCACATCCCGTGCGTCCATAGCCTGATCAACATCAATAAGCTTAATCACTTGATTCGCCTGCACATCTGCACGATGTGCGTAAGCCACAATATTCATCGCCGATGACGGCAAGGGTAAATCAAACTCCGATAGTTTTTTCTTCCAGACCGCGCCCGTGCCAACCATAGTTTTGCGCGCATAGTCCAACGCCGATGATAAGCTTTCTTTGCGCAGCGCGTGTTTTTGAATGCGCTCCTCGTCGTACAAACCCAAACGTATCGCCGCATCACCCAAACGCAGTGATGCATTATCCTCCCGCAACTGCAAGCGAAATTCAGCCCGCGATGTAAACATACGATAAGGCTCCGTGATACCCTTGTTTACCAAATCATCGGCCATCACACCCAAATAAGCTTCGGATCGATCCGGCACCCATGACTCCAAATCAATAGCATAAGCAGCAGCATTTATACCGGCCAATAAACCTTGCGCTGCTGCCTCTTCATAACCTGTCGTACCATTGATCTGTCCGGCATGAAACAAACCGGACACCTTCTTGCTTTCAAATGTTGCTTTTAACTCTGTTGGCGCAACATAATCATATTCAATTGCATAACCCGGCCGAATAATCACAGCCTCTTCCAAGCCTTCAATGGAGCGAATAAATGCCCATTGCACATCGATCGGCAATGAAGTCGAAATCCCATTGGGATACACTTCATTATGATCTCGCCCTTCAGGCTCTAGAAAAATTTGGTGGCTGGATTTATCTGCAAAACGCACTACTTTATCTTCAATACTTGGACAATAACGTGGCCCCGAGCCTTCAATCTGGCCCGAATACATCGGAGAACGATCCAGATTGGCACGAATAATGTCGTGACCCTTTTCATTCGTTCGCGTGATCGCACAAGCAACTTGATCTTGCAACACAGCTTGATGCCGCGCAGCAAAAGGCAGCACATCTGTTTCACCCGGTTGGGACAACAAATCATCCCAACGAATACTCTTTTTATCCAAACGAGGTGGCGTACCTGTTTTCAAACGACCCAGTGAAAATTCACGTCGATACAGTTCATCAGTCAAACCCATTACAGGCAAATCTCCCGAGCGACCTGCAGGAATAGTTTTCTCCCCGACATGAATCAAACCGCTTAAAAATGTACCTGTCGTCAATACCACAGATCGCGCAATATGGCGGACATCGAACTCATCCACTACACCGCACACCTTATCACCATCAAACAATAATTCGGAAATTGTGCCTTGATGCAGCGATATGTTTTTATGTTGATCCAACAACTGACGCATCACCATATGGTAAATAGTCCGATCACACTGCGCCCGTGTTGCCTGAACTGCAGGCCCTTTTCTTCGATTTAATACACGATATTGCAGGGCAGCGCGATCTGCCACAACCCCCATCAAACCTGCTAGTGCATCCACCTCATGAACCAAATGCCCTTTGCCAATTCCACCAATCGCAGGATTGCATGACATCTTGGCAATCGTATCCAAGTTCTGTGTAATCAAGCGCACCCGTGCACCACGACTTGCAGCACTCCATGCCGCTTCACAACCAGCATGCCCAGCGCCCACTACGATCACATCAACATCATCAGGGTGTTTCACGTGAAACAATTCTCCATCAACACACTGCAGCACAATGAAAACAAAAAATAAGCGCCTAAAACAGATTAATATTACAGCATGTCTTTATTTATTGATGGGAACGATAAGGTTTGGCTTCAAGAGTAGCAAACAAAAAGGGCGGCCATTGGCCGCCCTTTCGCAATAATATAGAAATTTAAGCAGCTTTTTTACGCTTCGTTAACAATTCATGCATAATCGGCGTAAGAATAAGCTCCATCGCCAACGAAAACTTGGAAGCTGGCACAACCAATGTATTGCGCCTGGACATGAACGAATCATGCAACATAGCCTGCAACCATGGGAAATCGATACCCCATTTCTCTGGTTTACGAATTCTGATCACCATCATGCTTTCATCTGGAGTAGGAACATCACGCGCAATAAATGGGTTGGATGTATCCACCAATGGAACACGCTGAAAGTTAATATCGGTATTGGTAAACTGCGGCGTAATGAAATGCACATAGTCATGCATCCGCGAAAGAATATTATCAACAACAGCTTCCTGAGAATAACCACGCATCGCTGTATCACGATGGATTTTTTGAATCCATTCCAGATTCACCACCGGAACCACACCCAGCATCAAGTCAACATAAGGGCGCACTTCTTCAACACCACCATGCAAGCCTTCATAAAAAAGAAGATCTGTGCCTTCACCAATTTCACGCCAATCGGTAAATTTACCCGCATCAACACCATAGAACTTTGCTTCTTCATCATCATGCACATAGGTACGAGCCATGCCACGACCAGTTCGACGATAGGAGTCAAACAACTCGGCAATTTTATCAAATAAATTCGATTCATCCGAAAAGTGACTTAAACGCTTACCAGTCGCTTCAAACTCTTTGGCCTTGGCACGGAATTCCATGCGATCAAAACGATGGAAACAATCACCTTCAACAATAGCAGGAGTAACCTGCTCGCGCCGAAAGATATGCTCCAAGGCTAATTTAGCGGTACTTGTGCCTGCCCCGGAAGAGCCGGTAACAGAAATAACAGGATATTTTGCTGACATATTCTCTCCAAATAACTATTTTAAAACAGGAAGTTAGAACAGTTATCCCTCGAATTCTCCCCATCCCCTCATGATATTGCATCCAAAAGGATGGCCATTATGCCTTAAAACACCACATGTTTTCAAGAACTAAACAAAAAACATGTCTTTAATCTTTGCAGGCAACAAGCCCTACTACAAAGAAAATCTACTTTCCAACACAGAATTCCGAAAAAACTCGATCTAAAATATACTCGACATCACCAATGCCCAGGATACTGCCCAGCAAACTCCAGGCACGCCGCCACTCCATTGCAGTTAAATCCATACGACTTTCATGACCCACATATTCCAGACCCGTCACTAAATGCCCAATTGCCTGTTGTAAAATATTTCTATGGCGTTCACGCGTTACCAGTAAACCATCGTCAGCTAAATGTGTATCGCCCAATTGCAACGCAAGTGCATCAATCAGGAGGTCAAGATCAGCATTCTTTTTCACGCTGATCGGAATAAATCGCTCTGGAATATCCTCATGCGCCAAATCGATTTTATTCATGATCGCTAAATCAACAGCTTGAGAAATAGTCCAGGTTTCAGGCCGTGCTGCATCCGCGACATGAATAGTGACATCAGCCTGTTTTGCAGCCATTTCAGCCCGCCGCACCCCTTCTTGTTCGATCGCATCATCACTGATACGTAAGCCCGCCGTATCTGCCAAACGAACAGGAATACCATGCACCTCAAAATCAATTTCCAGCACATCTCGTGTCGTACCCGGGATATCACTGACAATAGCACGATCACGCCCGGACAACGCATTCAACAGGCTCGATTTTCCCACATTCGGAGCTCCGACTATGGCTACAATAGCGCCTTCAAATAAACGTTCACCCAAGGCCGCTGTAGCAAGCAGTGTTTCTATAGGGTCAATAATTTCCTGCTGCATTTGTACAGAGATATGTTCAAAAAACAAATCAGGGATTTCATCTTCAGGAAAATCAAGACTAGCTTCGAGATGCGCAACCAAGCCAGTCAAACGCTGCATCAACAGCTCAATATATTGGCCAAAAGCCCCTTCTAATTGACGCTGAGCCTGTTTCCCAGCCCGTAGGGTGGCAGCATCAATACAAGCCGCTACAGCCTCCGCTTGAGACAAATCAATTTTTCCATTTTCGACAGCCCGACGTGTAAATTCACCCGGTTCTGCAGCTGCGCAACCAAGCCCATACAAACGCTCAAGCAAAGCACGCAATAAAACCGGGCTGCCATGACCCTGCAGTTCAACAGTATCTTCGCCTGTATACGAATTGGGGGCTGGAAAATACAGTGCTAAACCTTGATCTAACACATCACCTTGCTCATCCAACCAATGGGTCAGTGTTGCTTGCCGGGCTTTAATATCGTTATCGCACGTACTCACCTGGTACAAGATCTGTAAGGCGTTAGGGCCTGAAACACGTACAATGCCTACACCACCACGCCCGCCGGGTGTGGCTATCGCAGCAATCGTACTCTGCTTGTGGTTCAAATCACCGCCCAACAATCACATCGACTCATCAGGTATTCAAACAATCAACTAATCGACGTTCATCTTCTTCATCACCAAACGCTGCTGGATGATAGCTAAACAGTTATTCACCACCCAATACAGCACCAAACCAGCTGGGAAGAATAAGAACATAATAGTGAATAGGAACGGTAAAAATTGCATCACTTTAGCCTGAATTGGATCTGGCGGCTGCGGATTCAAGCGTTGCTGAATAAACATCGAAATACCCATCAACACAGGCAATACAAAATACGGATCCTGTACAGACATATCGGTAATCCAGCCGATAAACGGTGCATGGCGCATTTCAATCGACATCAACAATACTTTATACAAAGCAAAGAATACTGGAATCTGAATAACAATCGGCAAACAGCCACCGAGCGGATTCACCTTATGTTTTTTATACAGCTCCATGGTTTCTTTACTCATGCGCTGACGGTCATCACCATACAAATCTTTAATACGTGACATTTCTGGTGATAATTTACGCATTGCAGCCATCGACTCGTACGATTTCTGCGTAGGCCAGAAGAATATAATTTTAATACAAATCACCAGAATAATAATGCAAAAACCAAAGTTGGTTACATATTGATAGATCCACAACAAGAAGGTATGCATGGGTTTTGAAATAGGAGAAAACCAGCCAAAGTCAACCGAACGTTCCAATTCTGAGCCTGCCGCTTCCAACACAGGAATGGACTTCGGCCCGACATACAAGCGCGATGTAAAAACCGCATCACGGCCTTCGATCACACCGTTATCAATTAAACCAGCCTGATAAGAGCGGCCATCACCTTTAAAATAATAGGGATAGTTTTGTTCTGGATTTGATATGAGAGCAGCAATAAAATAACGACTCATGATCGCAGTCCAACCACCCATGGATGCCATACGCTCCGAACCTTTTTCATCCAAATCATCGTAATCAGGTTCAATCAGCTTACCGTTAAATAATGCTGTAGGTCCCATGTGCTCATAAAAAGTATTTAAACTTTTATCCGGGAAACGTTCAACCACCTGGCGGTAAATTTTCATACCAGCGCCATCAATAATTTTATCTTCTATTTCAATAACATAGGATCCGGAAATCAAATCAACTTGTCGCTGCCAGATGTGACCATCATCCAATGTGGCTTGCAAACGTACAGAACTGGCTGTTTGTTTCAGGACTGTAAATGGTTGCGCTAATTTCCTATTCAATACACCAGCATTCACATACACAGCATGACCATCGCCCATTTTCAAGGCTGCAACATCATCGGATCCGGGTTCGAGTGTATCAAGGTAACCGGTTAAAAAGGCATGTGTTAACCAGCCTTTATCATTCACAGTCAAACGCATTTTATCATTACTTATTTCAAACGTTTGCCCTGTTGGGGTATTTACAACATCGGATGAAATTTTTGCATTCGATGTCGCAACAGCATCACCGGCAACAGGTACAAGTGAAAAATCATCCTTACTTTGCAAAACAACTTGTTTTTCTGTGCTAATATCAGTGGATTCTGCCTGCTCTATCGTTGCTGGCTGCTTCTCATCAGGAAACAATGCACTCCAACCCAAGAGCACTATCAATGATAATACCATCGCCAGAATCATATTCCGTTGTTCCATGCTTTATCTCCCTAAAACTCTTCTTAGCCTATTTCACAACCATCGTTATGGAACCGGATCGTAACCACCTTTTGAAAACGGGTGACAACGCAATAATCGTTTCACTCCAAGCCAAAGCCCACGCCCAACACCATGGCGTTGAACCGCATCCATCATATAATGAGAACATGTCGGTGTATGCGCACAATGGGGAGGTAGCACAGGTGAAATACACAGTTGATAAAAACGAACTGGCAACAGCACAGCTTGGCAAATCAATTGGCGCATTACACTCTTCAGCTTCATCTCGATTGCATTCTACTCAGTGCCATTTGAAAATCATGTGTCACTGATTGAACTTTTTCAGCTCGCTGTGTTGGAATAACCAAGATATCCATACTCATATGATGATAATCACCTGTTCGAAAAGCATCGCGCAATTGCCGCTTGAAACGATTACGCTGCACAGCATTGCCATATTTACGTGAAACTGCCAATCCTAAGCGGGAAAACCCCAAACTATTCTGTTGGCATACCAAACGAATTGCACCAAAATTGATTCGTTTGCCTCGACGCATGTTTGAAAAATCAGCTTTGGAACGTAATCGAAATGATTTTGGGAATCGTTGATTCAGTACTGAATCAACAAAATCAGGTTGATAAACGCTTACGGCCTTTGGCTCTGCGACGATTAATCAACGCGCGGCCTGAACGTGTGGCCATACGTGCACGGAAACCATGACGGCGGGCGCGACGAATGCGGCTGGGTTTATATGTAAAGCTCATGGTCTTACTCCTGTACCCTTGCTTACTAAAAAGGGTCGCGCATAATAAATCTCAGGCAGCAACTGTCAAGAACACAAATTCAAATACAAGCATAGTCATAAATTTAATTGAATAGGCTGGATGATCAGTATAATGCATGTACTATTCAGAAATGCTCCCTATTTCTGATGATTCTTTCTGGCAACACATTTCAAATCAACTGCAGGAAGAAATTCCAGCCCCACGCTTTGATGCATGGATCCGTTCACTCAGTGCTCATTACAGCAATAAAAAACTAACCATAAAAGTACCCAGTCGATTTTTTATCGATGGATTAAAATCCAGTTATGGCCAACATATCACCAATATTGCCGATAATCTGGCCGGTGATTCCGTGATTGTGTGTTATGAAGTCGATAGTTCACTGGCAAATATTCCCGAACAAACCAGTCCCAAACAGAGCGCCAGCAAAGCATCATTGGTGGATGGTTTTATTGATCCACGTTTTACCTTTGATAACTTCGTGGTTGGATCCGGCAATGAGTTTTGTCATGCCGCCAGTCGCGCCGTGGCTGATAATCCCGGCCAAATTTACAACCCCTTGTATCTCTATGGTGGTGTTGGACTCGGCAAAACCCATTTAATTAATGCTGTAGCCAATGCCTTGATTGCTCGCAACGATACTAAAATCGCATATCGCACTGGCGAACGATTCACCAATGAACTCATTCAAGCGATTCGTAACGGCACGTCCGAACAATTTCGCAATCAATACCGTCAGGTTGATGTGCTAATTATCGATGATATCCAATTTATTGCCGGCAAAGAAAAAACTCAGGAGGAGTTTTTCCATACCTTTAATGCCCTCTATGAAATAAAAAAACAGATTATTTTAACCTCTGATCGTAGTCCACGCGAACTCACCAATCTAATGGAGCGTTTACGGTCTCGTTTTAATTGGGGTTTGGTTGCCGACATTCAAGCACCTGATCTTGAAACACGGTTGGCTATTTTATCCAGCAAAGCAGAATTAGCTGGTGTTAATCTAAATCCAGACGTTGCACATTTGCTTGCCGCCCGAATTACCAACAACGTACGTGAACTCGAAGGTGCATTAACCAGACTAACCGCCCACTCCACGCTAACCGGCCGTATTATTGATCTTAGTTTTGCCCGCCATGTGTTGCGTGACCTGTTGCATGAAGAAGTACGTGCCATCACCATTGAAGATATTCAAAAAAAGGTTGCCTCCTATTTTAATCTTAACATTCGTGAAATGTCTTCAAGCAAACGCAGTAAAAACATTGCCTACCCGCGCCAGGTTGCCATGTATGCAACCAAAGAACTTACCACCCTGTCATTACCCGAAATTGGCCGGAACTTTGGTGGCCGTGATCACACCACTGTATTGCATGCGGTTCGTAAAATTAAAAAAATGCGTGAAGATTCCGACGATTTTAATGAAGAAATGAATCGTATCCTCAGTTTACTTAAGCAATAATGAGCTTATTTCGGTGTTTTGAATATGCTGTGAATATCCCCCCCTATGAGCTGTGGATGATTTGAGTATAACTACCGTAATGGATAAATTTATGGACATGTTTATCAATTATCAACATATTATCCACAAATATTTACAACATGTATCCACACCAAGACATGCTAATTTATGAGTCGTAAAAAGGCTTTCATGGGTTATCCACTTTATCCACAGCCCCTATGACTACGACTAATATTTTTAAATAATAAGAAAAAAGGAAGTAGGTATGAAAATAACATTATCCAGAGCCTCTTTATTACACGCTGTACAACGTTGCCAAAGCATTGTTGAAAAGCGTCATACCATTCCTATTCTGGCCAATATTTTATTGGAAGCTAAAAACGATAGCTTGTGTGTTACAGCAACTGATCTTGAAGTTGGATTGCGTAGTCAATGCACTGCTTTTGTTGAACACGAAGGATCAATTACAATATCTGCACGTAAATTATTTGATATTATCAAAGAATTAAATCCTGAAGAAGATGTGACATTGGAAACTGGTGATGCTTTTGTGACCATTCGTAGTGGTCGTTCACGGTTTCGTGTAGCTGCATTAAAGGCAAATGAATATCCGGGCTTGATGGAAGAAGAAAATGGCGCAACCATTACCGTTGATGCTGATCTACTGCGTGATATGATTTCAGCGACCAGTTTTGCGATGTCTACCGATGAAACCCGTAAATATTTGACTGGTACCTTATTTGAAATTGATGATCAGCATATGTTACGTTTGGTAACAACCGATGGTCATCGCTTAGCCTTATCCGAAGTACATTTGGAGCAAGTGGCAGATACAACATCTTGCATTGTACCGAGAAAAGCGGTGATTGAACTAAGTAAATTGTGCGATGATTGTGATGAAAAAATTGAATTATCCTTGGGTGAGTGCCAAATTCGAGTCAAAGCGGGCTCTGATTTATTGGTTTCCAAGCTCATTGATGCACGTTTCCCTGTTTATCAAGATGTTATTCCAGTTGATAATCCAAACAGGGTAATTGTCGAGCGTACTTCGTTTGATCAGGTTTTACGTCGCAATATGATTGTCGCCAATGAATTCACACATGATATTCGTTTAGTTTTTTCAGCCAATGGCATTGATGTTTCAGCTCACAATACGGAGCAGGAAGAAGCTGAAGAACATATTGTTGCGGAATACAATGGTTCGGATGTTGCGATTGGTTTTAATGGTAAATATCTACGCGATAGTTTGAGTGCGATTCGATCTGCGTCCATCCGTATCGACTTGCGTGATGAATTATCTCCCATTCTTATTTCCGGTGACGATCAGCAGCAATCGCGTTATGTGATTATGCCGATGCGTATTTAATTTTTTTGTACTCAAGCAATTATATAAATCCAGTGGTCAGTAGCTGAGTGAAGATATGAACGAAACCACTGATTTTCAATGGGCAACTCCCTTGACTCTGGATCAGGTGAAAGTCAGCCATTTGCGTTGCCATGCAGATTTAACATGGTCGTTAACGGCTGGCTTGAATTTATTAATTGGCGGCAATGGCAGTGGCAAAACCACCTTGTTGGAAGCGGTGAGTTTGATGGCGCATGGGCGCTCATTTCGGCAATCGCGCAGCCCATTACTGGTTCAACATGGGCAACAACGGTTCATGATTCATGGTCAATGGCATCGTTTTGGGCCAATGCATTTAAGTGTGGCTGGCCGGCAGGGGCAAACTTCGGTGCGCTTGCAAGGCCGTGATATTCAACGTCGTAAAGATGTCAGTGAATCATTTCCAGTCTTGATTGATGCACCACAGGGGCGCAGAATTATTGATGGTGCGCCGGGTGAACGCAGACGCTGGCTGGATAGCTTGATGATGATTTGTTATCCATCCATGCGAACGAATTATGAACGTTATTTGAGAGCCGTCATGCAGCGTGGTCGTTTATTACGCCGCAAAATAGTATCGGATGAACTCGATGTTTGGGAACAGCAGATTGTGCAATATGGCATGCCGCTTGTAGAGGGGCGTGAATCATTGTTGCAGGAATTGAATGCATTATTGCAGACTGAAACATTATTGACGGAAGACGAGTTATCTTTTTCGATGCGTAGTCCGGAATATGCGGACGCTGCATGGTTGCAGCGTTTAAAAACCAAACGGCACGATGATATGAAGTTGGGTAGTTTGCGTTTCGGGCCGCATGTGGATGCGGTGAATATTCATTTTCAAGATCGTGAAATTCGCAGTGCAGGCTCGCGGGGACAGCAAAAGCTGGCAGCCATAGCCTTAAAGATGGCAGAGTGCGCTTTGTGGGCGAAACATCGGCGTTTGATTCCGGTTCTGTTGTTGGATGATTGTCTGGAATCATTGGATCGCAGTCGGCAGCTGCGATTATTTCAACGTTTGCAGGATAGTCCGGCACAAATTTTAATGACAGCACCCGATGGTGTAGCGATATCTGCAACATTGGATATCACTATTCAATGTTTAACAGCGCAAGGTTTGTGCGCCTATGTGGCAGATCAGCCAACGATAGAAACAGCAATGGAGGAAGCAGCATGAGTGCTTCAGAAAATAGTCCACAAGAATACAGTGCAGATAGTATCAAGGTTTTAAAGGGGCTTGATGCTGTTCGTAAACGACCGGGCATGTATATCGGTGATACCGATGATGGTACCGGCTTGCATCATATGGTGTTTGAAGCGGTGGATAATTCGATTGATGAAG
>CAYOTF010000057.1:0-15087 GCA_964406805.1 uncultured Zetaproteobacteria bacterium
CCTTTTTGCATAGAAAACACAGCCTTGTCAAAAGCGCTGACCATCGCGCCAGACTTGAACCAACCCAGCTCACCACCCTTGTCTGCACTGCTATCCTGTGACACTTCCTTAGCTAGCGTGGCAAAATCTTCACCGGCTTTTAAACGCGTTTGCACCGCTTCGATTTTTTTACGTGCTGCCGTACGTAAACCCTGCCATGCATCCGATTTCACCTTAATCAGAATATGACGCGCCCGGCGCTGCTCCGGTTCAGAAAATTCCGCCACACGGCTATCGTAAGCCGCTTTAATTTCTGTCTCACTGACCGTCATATCTGCAGCCAGTTCACGAGGATTAATTTCCACCGTATTTACCCGGATACGCAATGGCGATTTATAACTGCCTTTATGTTCCTCATACCAGGCTTTTGCATCGGCCTCGCTCACCTTCACCTGATTCATCACACTGACCGGATCAACCACAATCGCAGCCAATACACGCTGTTCGTATTCACGATTGAAACGTTCATGAATTTCAGCATCACTGACATGAACCGATCCAACAATCGCTTGCTGCAAAGCATCGACCATCACATTCAAACGCACATCATTCTCATAATCCTGTTCTGAACCAAATCCCATATTACGGGTCAAGATTTTGTAACGCTGTGGATTAAATGCACCCGCTTCCTGGAATGAAGGATTGTTTTGAACCGTCGCCAACACCACCGCATCCGGTGCGGTTAATCCCATATTCGATGCCACATCCAGCATGATTCTGCGATTGATGATGGTTTGCAAGGTATTATCTTTCACATTCAGAGATTTAATAAAATCTTTCGAAAACTGGTTACCCAACATGCTGCGATAAGCATTAAGCTGACGATTATAAGCCTGATAGAATTCACTATTTCCCACAGGACTATCATTGATCATCGCCACAGGCTCTGCGTTACCGCCAGTGAAATAGTCACCCACACCCCACAACACAAAGGAGAGCGCGATACCGCCAAGAATAATTTTTGCAAGCCAACCTTTGGCATGATTACGCATCGATTCAAGCATGTTTAAACCCCAATAGAAAAAAGAATCCAGCGAATCGACTTTATAAACACAGCCAATTCACCATTTTTAAGGAGCCGGCACGCTACCGAAGCAAACTAAACAGAGCAATGGGGGTACTTCGCACAAAACATTTTCCAAAAAACAATATAACTTATTCAGCATGCCCTGGAGGTGCTGCTTCAGCTGCACATTTCTACGACTTTAGTATTATAGCGGATCCAGGTTCACCTCAGCGTATCACAATCAACAACAAACGGATTGATAACCGTAAGCTTTCCAAAACTCTGCTCATGCTGCATGTCTTCGCTCAATAAATAGTGGCAATCAAGGAAAAGAGCCGAAGCAATCACCAGACTATCCCACCACGAATAAGCATACTGATCCTGTACCTCCCAGGCCGATTCAATCAACTGCGTTGAAACCTCCAGCGGTTGCCAAACAGCAAGGGCTCGCAAATCCGAACGCGCCTGATCTCTGGACAGACCCGGCTTGAGCTTCTGCGTTACTGTCACATAATATTCATTCATTACCTGTGCGCTGATTCGGCCAGTCTCCTGCTGCCACAACTGCGTCAACCACTGCGTTGCTTTGACCTGCTTCTCCGGCTCAGATGCATCCCTCGAATAGACAAGAATATTCGTATCGACAAAACAGTTCACATTAACGCCCATACAAATCATCACGCGCAGGATAATCCGATGATTCTTTCAAAGGCTGAGGCTCAACAGAAAGGAATTGCTGCATGGCTTGCGCATACCCTGTTTTCTCTTTTTTCATGCGTTTTAACAAGTTGCCAAGCACCTGAGATACGCTGGTGTTGTGTTCTGCCGCCCAGACTCTGGCCCAGTGGGCTACATCATTTTCCAGTTTAATCGTCACATTTTTCATAGCACTAATTTAGTGCTGCACGATATTATTGTCAATCACCATCTCAATCCGACATTGAACCCCAAGCCATTGCTGCCCATAGTTCATGCTTCAATCGCTTAATTCAATACGAGGATCATTCCATGCAACGAACTCCTGCCAACTCACCCCAAGCTGCCCAAGCACTCACTTTGGTCACCAGACTGCAACAACGCTTTGCGCGAGGTTTAGAATCCCTATCCCGTGAACTGGGCAATGAACAATTATTTCATCCTGTCGAATGGTTGCGTGATAACGGCGCACACGGTGGCGGTATTCGCTTGGAAACAGCTGATGGTACCCTCTTTGGCCGAGGCTCGGTGAATGTGTCACAAGTGCATTACGATGATAATCCGGCCAAGCAACTGGGTTCGGCTACCGCCATCTCCACCATCATTCATCCCCTTCACCCGCTTGCGCCTTCTGTGCATATTCATTTGAGTTGGACAGAAATGAAAAACGGCAATGGCTATTGGCGTTTAATGGCTGATCTTAACCCTTCACATGAAAACCCGATCACAACAAAGCAGTTTCTGGCCGCTCTAAAACAGGCAGCCCCAGCGCAGTTTGATGAAGCCGAAAAACAAGGTGAACGTTATTTCTTCATCCCCGCTCTGGATCGCCATCGCGGCGTAGCGCATTTCTATTTGGAAGGATTCAACAGTGGCAATGCCGAGGCCGATTTGATTTTGGCCACGACTGTCGGTGAAGTAGCCATCGATAGCTATCTGGATATTTTAAGCCATTCACTGGCCAATGCCCCCGCAATCACCCCTGCACAACAACAAGCGCAACTGGCCTATCACACACTGTATTTTTTCCAGGTGCTCACGCTTGATCGTGGCACCACTTCCGGCCTACTTGTACACGATCAAAATGATGTCGGTATTTTAGCTTCAATACCCGCTTATGTGGATAAAGATTTATTAAACACATGGTTGGATCGTATGCAGTCACCGCAAAATCAATTGCTCAATGCTCTGATTGCGGCTCTGCCAGATTCATCGCCCTGTTTCATTGATGAGGCTAGCAAGAAAAAACTCGCCAACGTCGTACGGAATCATTACACCAAACACCCTAAAGCCATCGCCATGCAAGCCAGCGGCACTATCATTCCACCCACCGTCAAAAACCACCGATAAGACAACAATCCGTATTCGGACTGTTCATGTCAGCACGCACAGGCATACTCGGCTCTTAATTGATCACTCAATATAATAATGCCACCCTCAAGGGAGATTCAAATGAAAACAATGATAGCAGCCATAGCGCTAATGTTTGTAATTTCGGCCAATGCCGGCATAGCATCCGCTGACGACGATGAGCGCGACAGCTATGAACAGCATGAATCCAGAGATCATGGCGAAAATGACCGGCACGAACGCAGCAACGAAGCCAATGATCGCAAAGGATCCAACACCGCTCATGTCGCAGACAGAGGCAACAACCATACCAACTCCAACACAGAGTCCGATAGCCGGTTCATGCCAAACTGGTGGCCATTCTAAGCCACATATCCCCTCGGAAAGTCTCTTTTTACGCTGACAGCGCGTTGTAACTCATCCACTCAGACTTGTGCAGTGGCTCTACAGATGAATGATGTGTCCGCGATCAGGGCCTGTGGACAGCATTGTGATCGGGCATTCACACACCGCTTCGATGCGTTTTAACAGGGCTTTTGCATTGGCTGGAAGTTGATCCATTGAGGTTGCACCAAAGGTGCTCTCACTCCACCCCGGCAATGTTTCATACACGGGACGCACAGCATCCAGCTGATTGCAGCAGGCTGGAATCGATTCCAGACGTTCGCCGTTTAACTCATAAGCTACGCACAGCTTCACTTCCTTTAAACCATCCAGCACATCCAGCTTGGTAATCGCTAAACCGGTCACACCATTGATGCGCACCGCATGCTGAACAACGGGAGCATCAAACCAACCAGTACGGCGCGGTCGACCTGTAGTTGCACCAAACTCATGGCCGCGTTCAGCCATGTGTTTACCCGATGGGCAATCCATACCATCGGCATTGTACAATTCAGTCGGAAATGGGCCTGAACCCACACGGGTGGTGTATGCCTTGCAAATACCCAGCACCGCATCCACCTGACCAGGACCAACACCAAGGCCAGCCAATGCAGCACCGGCAACCGTATTCGATGAGGTGACAAACGGATAAGTGCCGTGATCCACATCGAGCATCGAACCCTGTGCACCTTCATAGAGCACACTCTGACCCGCTTTGATGGATTTTTGTAAGATCAACGGCACATCTGCTGCCAAGGGCAACAAACGCTGACGCGCCAGATCCAGCGCTTTATCCACATCAGCACGCGCCACAGGCTCTGCCTTGAGATATTGAGTCAGCATAAAATTAACGTATTCGAGATTCGACTCGATACGCGCATCCAGGTCAGCAGATGTCAGATCAATTAAACGAATACCACGACGGGCTGTTTTATCTTCGTAACACGGGCCAATGCCCTTGCCTGTAGTACCGATTTTATCTTTGCCTTTCGCGGCTTCACGAGCTGCATCCAACGCTTCGTGATACGGTAAAATAAGCTGACAACGTTCCGAGATTTTCAAACGATCGGCAACTGGAATATCAGCTGCCAGCAACTTATCCATTTCTTCAACCAAATGAAATGGATCAACCACCGTACCATTGCCGATCAAACACAGTGTATCGGCATGCAAAATACCGGATGGAATATGATTGAGCACCGTCTTTTGATCACCGATAATCAGCGTATGACCGGCATTTGGGCCACCCTGGAAACGAGCCACCACATCGACATCGGGCGCCAACAGGTCAACAATTTTCCCTTTGCCCTCATCGCCCCATTGAATTCCAATCGCTACAGTATTTGTCATATTAACCCCATATTAAAACAATCGGCCTGCAACAACAGACCCGAAACAATCGATCTATTTCACCGTTACTCTTCATCTGCACTAAAGCCCTTAAGCGGCCTTTAACAGCGCCCACAAATCACACGAAAAACCGGTTGCAGGCATATTCCTGCCGTGTGCTGTCATCATGGCATCGTAACGACCACCATGCAGCAACGCATGCGCCACGCCATCAGCAAAACCGGCAAATAGAATACCACTGTGATACAAAAAGCGCGGCATGACAGCCGCATCGGCATGAATGCGCACATGCCCTTCCATCTTTTCACCCACTTCTTCAACCAAATCCAGCAACGCATTGGCCGCCTGATCAAAGGCATCATTGATGCTACCGATATGACCACGCAACCACGGCTGATCAGCCGCTCCGGAAACCATTTCCAACAACGCCGTTTCAACCGCTGCAGACAAGCCATCAGCAGCCAACAGTTCGGCCAAATCATCGGGGGAACGGCGTGCAATACACGCTGTCCACACATCCAGACTGTGCTGGCTTGTCGCAACCAAGGCTTTCAACAAACCGATATGGCCAACTTGCAATACCGGCTTATCAAAGCCTGCTGCAAGCATGGTCCGCGCCGCCAAATGCATCACTTCAATATCACCGGCATGGCCAGCAACACCGAGACATTCCACCCCCGTCTGCCACTGCTGACGGGAACCACCACGCACATCCGGCCGCGCCAACATCACGGTGCCGGAATAACATAACCTTAATTCGGCTTCATGCTGCAAACGGGTCGCGGCAATGCGCGCAATCTGCGGAGTCATATCCGAGCGAATAGCCAGAGAACCGGCTCCGGCAGGATCAGAAAAAACCACAGTCTGATCGGCCAAAAAGCGACCAGCACCAGAATTCATGGAATCAGGTCGCTCAAGAATCGGAGGAATCACCTCATCATAACCTGCTGCACCAAACAGACTTAATATCTTCCCCTGCAACGAACGCAGTGCCTTAGCCTGCGCCCCAAACGCATCGTTCAAGCCAATAATAGGTTTATGAATCGACATGATCCTCTCCTACTTCTGCCATATCTCCCAACTGAGCATAGCGCACCATCAACATATCCGGCAATGCCGCCAACTGATCCAGCACAGCTTGTGGCGGTGATGTATCCACCTGAATGATCGCTACTGCAGTATTGGCATCATCCCGGCGACCCACTTCTTTGCGTCCTAATCTGAAATCACCGATATTGATGCCGGCATCGGCCAGAATCGAGCCCATGGCTGCAATCATGCCCGGCTTGTCTTCATTCTGAATGACGATCAAATTGCCTTCCGGAGCCATTTCCACTTCGCAGGTATCAAAGCTGACAAAACGTGGCCGTGTTTCATCAAACAGCGTACCCGAGACACAGCGCGCACCTTCATCACCTTCAACTTCCAGCTTGATGCGAGTAGAAAAATGATCGGCGGTATCACGCGCTATTTCAACCATTTCAATGCCGCGATCCTTGGCCAGCATCAGCGCATTGACCGCATTCACATCTTCCATGCTATGCGACAACAAACCCTGCAACATGCAATTGATCAACGGTTTACGATTGATATGCGAAGCCTGACCTTCAAAACTGACCGTTACTTTGGAGTAACCCGGCTTCATGGTCTGACCGATAAAGCGTCCCATACGTTCCGCCAGCAACAAATACGGAGCCAGCAAACGCTGCTCTTCTTCCGACAGCGATGGCACATTGACGGCATTACGCACTACACCTGAGAGCAGATAATCTGACATTTGCTCCGCCACCTGCACAGCCACATTCTCCTGCGCTTCATCGGTCGATGCACCAATATGCGGTGTAAAACTAATATTATCCAATTCAAACAGTTTATTTTCTCGTGCCGGTTCCTGGGCATAGACATCCAACGCCGCCGCACGCAAATGACCCGATTGGCAAGCATCAAACAAAGCATCTTCATCGACAATGCCACCTCGCGCGCAGTTGACCACAATCGAGCCTTTTTTCATGCGTGCAATAATATCGGCATTAATCAAATTGCGCGTCACATCCAGTAACGGCACATGAATAGTCAGCACATCAACCATGGCCGCCAATTCCGCCACCGTCTCCACCTTGCTCACACCCATCGCATCAGCCCGTTCATCGGAAATAAACGGATCATAGACAAACACGCTCATGTGCAGACCTTTCAAACGGTCACAAACAATCGAACCGATATTACCTGCTCCGATCACACCGGCTTTTTTGCCGGTCAATTCCATGCCCATAAAACGCGATTTTTCCCAACGGCCTGCTTTGGTCGAGGCCGAAGCCTGTGGAATCATACGTGCCGCAGCCACGATATGGGCAATGGCCAGTTCAGCCGTGGTGATGGTATTGCCAAACGGAGTATTCATAACCACGATGCCGCGCCTCGAACAGCCTTCGACATCGATATTATCCACCCCGATACCAGCCCTGCCAATCACTTTAACGCGTTTGGCTACATCCAGAAGCTCGCCTTTTAAGGTGGTCGAAGAGCGCACCGCAATCGCATCGTAATCACCGGCAATAGCCAGCTTTTCCGCATCCGACAAGCCCGGCTTGTAATCCACTTCCACACCGCGCGCCTTAAACACTTCAATAGCGCGGCTACTCATTTTGTCCGCAATCCAGACCTTAGGCATGAACCCTCTCCTTCAAAAAAAACTTTATTCACCACGAAGCTCACGAAAGACACGAAGCGTACCCATTTCGCTCTTGCTGGTGAGTTAACTCAGACCTTGGCAATCAAGCGCTCAGCCAAAGCGTCAAGCTAGGCAGCACTGCTGCAAACCGAAGTGCGCAGGCACTCTATAGGCGCTTGCCTAAGGGTCAACTTGCGGCCTTTTCCAATACAGATTGCGTCTAAAATAAGTTAATTCTGCCAGCATAGAGATGACCCGGATGGCAAAAAAAGAAGCGCAGCATAGTAACGCAGTCGATGTTTGATAGCTGATGATTCGTTACAAAAAAGACAAGCTTAAAACCGGCATGAAATGTGGCACCGGTTTCTGGCTGTTCTCCGCTGGTTACTTGGTCAGCGCAACAAACACCTCGGGTAGTTTTTCAGGCAGGCGATCGACATGATCAATAATAGTAAACTGACTACCAAAAATATCCGCCACATATTCATCGGCCTTCGGATCGAGGTTGATGCAATAGCAATAAATACCATCCTGATCCAGTTCGGTAACCGCTTTGCGGGCATCTTGAATCAGCAATTGGCTATCATCCACATCAATATCGGCAGGCTCTCCATCGGTAAGAATCAGCATCAGCTTTTTATCCGCCTGCTGTGATTTGAGATAATGGCCGGCATGGCGCATCGCAGCACCCATGCGGGTGGAATAGCTAGGCTCCATCGCAGCGAGCCGCGCTTTTACATCATCATCCCAGTTTTCAGCAAAACCCTTGATATGATAATAACGCACATCATGGCGGGTATTCGAATTAAAACCGGCAATGGAGAATGGATCGCCGACTTGATCAATTGTCCAGGCCAGCAACGAAACAGCTTCCTGTGACAGCTCCAAAATCGTTTGATTGCAGCCTGCCGCTTTTTCACTCAGCGACTGCGACAAATCCAAGACCAGCGACACCGCCACACTACGACCATCGGTACGATGGCTCATATTTACACGCGGATCCGGTGCTGCCCCACCCTTAAAATCAATCAAGGAGCGAATCGCCACATCGAGATCCAGCTCTGATCCATCTTCCTGATAGCGAATGCGTACCCGATCCTGCGGTTTGAGCATATCGAGAATCGCCTTTAAACGCTTGGCCAACGCACTGTGTTTGGCCAGCAATTTATCCACCAAGGCCGCATTGCCACTTGGATGCAATGCTTCATACACGCTCACCCAATCGGGGCGATAATGCTCCGAAGCATAATCCCATTCATGGTAATGGCGTGGTGGCAAAGCATTCAGTTCATCTTCATTCTGACGTTCATCCAGATGATCAAAGAGTGTGTCTTCGTCATCACCCTGCTCGATATAAATCCACAGATGACGGTTATCATCACGGTAATCGACTTCCGTGTTATCGAAATAGGTATTGGGCAAGGCATCGGTTTGTCTGCGTGTGCGGGCAATAAACGACAGAGCAATATCAGCCATATCCCGGCTCGTTGTCTCATCTTGCCGCATCACATCATAAAAACGCTGCACAAACTCACGAATATCATCATTTTCAACCTGATAATCCGGATCAAGCATCGAGCGCGATGCAATGGCCAAGCGCAGCTGAATCAAGGAGGTTTTCTGCAACGATAAATCGGCTTGGATAGGTTCAGGATGCAAGGCGATCAGTATTTTTCTCAAACCCGGATAACGCTGACAGACCAGATAATCAATACGTGAATCTTCAAACACTTCCACCGCAACACGCTGAAATGGGCTCCAGTTATCCACCACCATCTGCTGTGACCAGCGACGATGGCCGGCCATGTGCGCCAGTGCAGCACGGTAACGGTTGATGCCGCTCACACCACGATCATCGTCGTACACATCCGGCAAGCGAATACCCATTTTATCGTAATAGGGCATAGGCTTGCGCAATTCATCAAAAATCAAAGAATACGGCACCAAATAATCGGATTCCTGCCATAAACCACGCAAATAAGCATCCAGCTTACGCTCGTTATCCACCATCAGCGTACCATGGCGCTCACGCATCATCACCGCCACCGCATCGGGCGATTGCAGACAGAAATAATCAATCTGGCGATCCGGGTGAGTATTGTAATATTGAATGCCGTAATTCACCCAGTTTTGAAATCCTTGCATGGATAATTCGCTCAACAAACGCGGCGATTGTTTGAGCAGATCGATCAAGCCGGGACTCGGAAACGTGGTATGATGTCCATGTACGGATGCAGAGGTTTTATCCATCATATCCCGTATCGTCTCAATATACTGGTGTAGCAATTCATAGTTGTGCAAACGGCGCGCAACAGCCGCAATCGTTTGTAAAAAAGGCACCATAGCCTTGAAATTGGTGTGCGTGGACATGTAGTGAGCAAACTCACGCAAATCATCCAACACCTCTTCACCCACCAACACAGCAACTGCAGGCGCTTCTTCCAGATAAATCACCAGCGGTTCAGGGCCGCGACCCAACTTACCAAGGAAACGAGCATTATCGATATAACTTACCAACCCCTGCTCCGAAAGCGATGCTTTGGCTTCAATCAGACACTCATCAAAAACCTTATCGGCTTGGGCAAAATTACAATTTAAACGCTGCCAATAAATTTTAACTGCTGTAGATCTTGCAAGCTTTTCAATCATGAATAATCACCCTGCCTCTCATATCCCATCTCGTTCCGCAAATGTACGCATTCGAACGCAACACTATCAAGCACCCATTCAGCAGCCATTCAGCCAAACGTTGCATCAATGGCATGATCCAAGGTATCACGAATATCAACATCATCGGTAATCGGACGCACCATCGCCATGCGGCAAGCAGCCTTGGCTTCAACACCACCCTTAATCAACGTCGCCGCATAGGTCAGCAAGCGGGTAGAAATACCTTCATCCAGACCATGACCTTTGAGGTTACGGGCTGTTGCACCAATTTGAACCAACTTGGCGGCCAGTTCAGCATCAATACCTGTTTCCTTGGCAACAATGTCGGTTTCAACAGCAGCAATTGGATAATCAAATTCAAATGCAGCAAAACGCTGTTTGGTCGATTGTTTTAAATCTTTCATCAGGCTTTGGTAGCCCGGATTATAAGAAATCACCAATTGGAAATCCGCATGCGCTTTCACCAATTCACCTTTTTTATCCAACGGCAAGGTGCGGCGATGATCGGTTAAGGGATGAATAACAACCGTTGTATCCTGACGGGCTTCAACAATCTCATCGAGATAACAAATTGCGCCGATACGTGCGGCAGTGGTTAGCGGGCCATCGAGCCAGCGTGTGCCATTGGCATCAAGCAAATAACGGCCAACCAAATCCGATGCCGTCATATCTTCATTGCAGGCCACAGTGATCAACGGCTTGCCCAACTTCCAGGCCATGTGTTCAATAAAACGCGACTTACCACAGCCGGTAGGCCCTTTCACCATCACCGGCAAACGAGCGGCATAAGCGGCTTCATACAGCTCAACTTCATCACCCTGCACCTGATAAAATGGTTCTTCTTTAATATTATACTGATCTTGATCGCTCATGCTTGCCCCCGAGTTAAATCTTGGGGGATATTGTAACGCAAGAATGCAAAATAACTAACTTATAAATATTATGGATCCCATAAATTAAACTGATCAATTCTAAAAAAGGCATAAAAAAAAGACCCCCAATCATGGAGGTCTTTTCATTATACGACAGGTTTATACGATAAATAAGTTCAGACTTATTTATGCGAACCGATCTTTTCGCGCCAACCTTCAAAGATCTTGTCAGCATCACCCGGGAAAGAATCGAATGCGCGTGCAAACTCTTTATGAGTTTTAGCGTATTCAATTGGATCCGTACCCGACTTCCAGCAATCGTAAGCTTGACCCAGTGATTTACCGCCGGATGCTGGGCTGTCGATATGACCGTAAGCACCACCACCACAGGTGTTAATCAAGTTACCATGACCCAGATTCTCGAAGAAACCTGGCAGACGCAATGCATTCATACCACCGGAGATGATTGGGCAAGTAGGTTTCATGCCATGCCAATTCTGGTGGAAGTAATGACCCATGCACTCTTCACGTTCAATCATGTATGCCAGCACGGTTTCACCACCGTGACCTTCCATTTTACCGTAACCCATGGTTCCGACGTGAATACCGGAAGCACCCTGCAAACGAGCCAGCTTCATATAACACAATGGATCCATACCCATTGGAGACTTATACGACGTGATAGCGCCATGGCCAGCACGATGGAAATGCAGGAAGGTATCCGGGAATGCACGACGCGCAGTGGTTACACCAGCAGGGCCGGTTACAAAACCATCAATCAAGAAAGCAACATGCTTTTCGTTACCGTATTTAGCAAAGGATTCAAGGATGAAGTCACCACGTTTGATGCATTCGACGTGGAAATCGGCAGTTGCATTGGCGGAGAACAGTTTTGGCTCACCCGTTTCCTGCTGCACACGATCCATTGTTTCTGCAACCATTGGAATAACAGTTTCCATTGGGCAGAAAGGCTGGTTGGCCTGAGGCTCATCATTCTTGATGAAATCGCCGCCGAGCCAGAAATCATAACAAGCTTTAACAAATGGATCGGGACGCAGACCCAGTTTTGGCTTGATGATGGTACCGGAAATATAACCGCCATCCACTTCAGGACGACCCAACACACGCCACAAATCAGCAATACCAGCGCTTGGTCCATCAAACTTTTTAATCATGCATTCTGGAACCATGAAGTCCATCATACGCAGACCTTCATGATCGCCCATGCCCTGGTTATTACCCAGAATCAACGACCACATGTGAGATACATTAAAATGACCATCACTCAGGTTCGGATCAAACAATGGCACTGGATAAGCAGCTTTGAACAAACCAAAACCATCATCAAACGCAGTTTCATCAATCTCATAAACCAAACAATCCACACCGCGTGTGAAGTCATCCGTCGTAGATACTTCTACATTCGTACCCGTTGAAGATTCAGCAGCAATATGCGCCGCCACTTCCAAGAAACCATAGCCTTCAGCCGGTTTCATTTTATAAGCAACAAGTAAATGATTGTTGCCTGCGATCAAGTCTTCTTCTTTAAGACTTAGGTCGGCGTAACGATTCGATTGATCCATGGGGAAAATCCCTCCGTATTTATTTTGTTGAACTAAGGAAGCCTGAGCCCCCCTCTCTGCGGCAGAGGAGGATATATTCCCTTGCCGACAATGGGAAGTCTAAAAATATCTTTCATAAAGTAAAATCAAAGCTTATGATTGATTCCATCATTTTTTTTTATACATGGAGGGGTTCATGAATATTACATTGAAGCAATTAAAGATCCTGGAAGCCATTGTCGCCAACGTCAGTTACACCCAAGCAGCCAAATCATTGTTTATGACTCAGCCCGCCATATCCATGCAAGTCAAACAAATGGAAGAACAAATCGGTCTACCGCTATTTGATCGCGATGGTAAAAAGGTAAGCCCCACCCAGGCCGGTCGTGAGTTATTATATTATGCCGAAAATATCCGCCAACAGCTGGAGGAAGCTGCGCAAGTGATGGAAGAGCTGCGCGGCATGAAGCGCGGCAAACTGCATCTCACCATGGCCTCCACTGCCAATTATTTTGCGCCGCAGTTGATTGCGGCCTTTCACCATCAATACCCGGCCGCCCAAGTCACCCTCGATGTAAGCAATCGCACCGGCCTGCTCAATGCACTCGATCACAACGATACCGACATGGTCATCATGGGCACACCGCCGCAGGGTCACAAGCTGACCGGCATCCCCTTCATCGATAACCCACTCGTGGTCATTGCCGCACCAACTCACCCCTTGGCTAACCGCCGCCGAGTTCAACTGTCTGAAGTTGCAAATGAACCCTTTATTGTGCGTGAAGGCGATTCCGGCACACGTATGGCCGTTGAAGCTTTTTTTGCCCAACACAATCTACAACTGATCACCAGCATGGAAATGAATCGCTCCGAAGCCATCAAGCAGGCCGTCATGGCAGAGTTGGGTTTGGGCATTGTATCCTTGCATACCATTGAAATGGAACTGGCTCTCAAACGCTTGACCGTTCTCAACGTCGAGGACTTCCCCATTATGCGGCAATGGCATATTGTGCACCGTAGTGGCAAACGCTTTGCCGCTATTCCCGAAGCATTCAAAAACTTTGTATTGCAGCATGCTAAGGATTTAATTGCCATCACCCCATTGGAGCAGACATGACACAGACAACGCAGAGCAATATCACAGCAAGTATCGATTTTGATTTTCAAGGTCAGAGTTTCAAGCCCTGCCTATGTGTTGACCTGCATACCATGATGCTAAAAAACCAATCCATTGAACACCTCTACGATTTGCTCGCAGCATCCATCGGGCTCGATGCCTACCGGCACGAATACGATGTGATGGTTCTGCAAGAAATTAGTTTCTCCGAGCCAAGCGGTTTAGCTTGCGATTTTTTCCTCGATGGCACTCTGGATTTCGATGGCTTTATTACAGCATGGCAACAGCAGCAGATTCTCATTGCGATTCAACCGATTGCACAGCGGCATTTGAACATCTCCGATTTAAGTCAGCATCGTGATATTCAAAAAGCCTTAATGGAAAGCTACAAAACAGGCCAAGGTAAAACACGCCCAATTGTATAAAACTCAGCCATTCGAGCATGTACGAAAATTGGTAACTCTTGAATAACACGATTCAAAGGACTTTCACCGCAGAGTACGCAGAGTAAATCAAGATCAAAAACTCTATATTGATTGTGATGCGCAAGTAAGCGTCACTTCGTCAGCACAGGCCAAGCGCAAACTCGCTTCGAGTTCCTCCGGTTTGTATGGCTTTTGCACAAAAGCCAGCAATCCTTCACCGTCAAAGCGATCGGCCACATCCTGCTCATTGTAACCGGATGATAAAATCACTTTCACATCCGGATTGATCGCTTTGAGTTCACGAAAGCAGCCTTCGCCATCGAGCCTTGGCATGGTCATATCCAGCAATACTGCAACAATCTGACCCTGATGCTGACGATACATATCCACACCATCACGCCCATCGACTGCATTGAGGGTTTCAAAGCCCATATCTTGCAGCATCACCGATGCGACTTCACGAATCATTTCTTCATCATCGACAATCAACACCGTGCCACCGGATTGCCACGCATGTACAGACGGCTCCGCAGACACGCCGTGATCAGCAGCCTGCTTATGGGACACCGGAAACAGCACTTTAAAGGTAGTCCCCTTACCCGGCTCACTGTACACATTCATCGCACCTTGATGGCCACGAATAATGCCCTGAACCGCACTCATACCCAATCCTCTACCGGTAAACTTGGTGGTGAAAAAAGGTTCGAACAAGCGCTGTTGTACTTCTTTACTCATGCCACAGCCGGTATCGGAGACTTCCAGATAAACATAATCGCCCGCCTCCAGTTTCACCCCGGAAGGAGCGACTGTTTGCGCCAAATAAGCCGCATCGGCATGCATCAGCCCGGAAGCAATCGTCACCACCCCGCTATGTTCACCAATGGCATCAGAGGCGAATGGCACTTAGTTAAGCCCTTTCATTAGCAAAACTTTCATTTAAATAGC
>CAYOTF010000058.1:0-14810 GCA_964406805.1 uncultured Zetaproteobacteria bacterium
GCGGTTCGGGTGACCGTGGGCGGGCGGACAGGACGTTTGATCCTGCCCGAGCGAGTTCGGGTGGTATTCGACGACGGGGAGGAGGTCGAAGCACCCGCTGCCGATATCGCCATGGGGTAGGCCATCGACAGGGCAGGGCTCGCACCCATTCACCTCCTTACTCCGCGTTGAAGCGATCGAGTTTTTCAGACAATTTTGACAGCCGTGCCCCTTTCTTCAGGGGCGCGGCTGTCTTCATTTTCGCGGGCGGAGGAATTTGGTTCGCTCGGAGATATTCTGTTTTTCCGCAGATGCCAGGTCGGATTGGAAGCCTGACTTGAAGAGGGGCGGAGTCTGTTCAAGCAGACTATAAGATGAGTGGTTTTAGGTGAGGGCCGGATAGGCTTGGCGCCGTCATTGTTAAACAATAGCAATGGGGTGTGGCGTTTTTTGGCCTCCGTCTGCCCGATGATCTCGCGGCACGTTTCGATGCCAAGGCGGCGTCCGCCGGCGGTCGCTCGGCGCTCCTGCGCAAGCTGATCGACGATGCGCTTGAGGACGGCGGGGACGCGTCGGGCGAGACGGCTTCGCCCCGGACCCGCACGACCGACCGGCTGCAGCTTCGGCTCATGCGCGAGGATATCGTCCAGCTCGATGCTGCGGCCGATGCGCGTGGCCTCAAACGGACCGAATGGCTGGTGATGCTGTTGCGCCGACGGTTGCACGCGACGTCGCCGCCGCCGCGCGCGGACCGGGTGCTGATCGCGCAGTCCTGGCGCGAGCTCAACCGGATCGGCATCAATCTCAACCAGGCGGTCCATGCACTTCACGCCGCGACCATGGTGGATTCCCGCCTCGACCTGGCGCGCGAGGCCGCGCGGGTCGCTTCCTTCCGGGATGAGGTGACCGACCAGCTGCGCGTGCTCGGCGGGGCGCTCAAGGGTGACATGGCCTATTGGGATACGGCCGATGAATGAGGATGATGACGGCGTCCTGCCGCTCCCCAGTCTGATGGAAGCCTGGCGACCGCCGACCGGGGGCAAGCGCAGCCTGCGCGGGGGGACACTGCGGATCCGTTCGGGCGGCAAGGGCAGGGGCGGGAGCAATGCCGCGCCGGCGCTATCGGCAGCGCAAGCGCGGGCCAAGCTCGAGCGGATCGTGCGCAAGGCCCCCGAGGTCATGGTCAAGATTTCGGGCAAGCAGCGGGGAGCCAGGCATCTTGCCGAGCATTTCGGCTATATCTCGCGTCACGGGAAGCTCGAAGTCCGCAGCAGCGAAGGCGAGATCATCACCGATGAAAAGCGGTTGAAGGCGATCGCGGCGGACTGGGATATGCTGGATCAGGCGATGAACGCGCATGGCAAGGACCGTCCGACCTCGATGTCGATGGTGTTGTCGATGCCTGGCGGTACGACCGATGCCGCGACCATCCATGATGCCGTCCAGGCGTTTGCGCGCGTCGAGTTCGAAGGGCAGTTCAGCTATATGGTGGCGCTGCACACCGACACAGCTCACCCCCATGTCCATCTGACCGTCGCGACCCAGGGTGTGGACGGGACGCGGTTCAATCCTCGCAAGGCCGACCTTCATCATTGGCGTGAAAGCTTCGCCCATGAACTGCGTCAGCGCGGCATCGCCGCAGAAGCCACTCCGCGCCGCGCGCGCGGCCACGTCCAGAAACGGGTGCGTTCGCCGGCGCATCATCTGGAGGCGCGGACCGCGGGGCAGGGGAAGGCGCTCGATCTCAACCGGCTGATTGAAGAGCGCGCCCAGGAATTCGCACGGTCACAGAACCCGGAGCGCCGCGTGGAGGATGTGATGGCACTCGGCCGCCAGAAGCAGATTCGGGGGGCCTATGCAGATGCCGCGGCAGCGCTGGCGGCAACGGGGAAGGCCGATGATCGCGCGCTGGCCGAGGATATCGCAGGGTTTGTGGCCGATATGCCGCCGGCGGTGTCGCGGCGATTGGAGCGGGCGCGGGAGATCATGATCGCCGATCGCGCGGAAGGTTTGGGAGGCAGTCGTTCGCGCGACCATAATGATGGCGTTTTGGAAGACCAAATGCCGAAACCGATTGAACAAAAGCCTCGCGCCCGCGATCGTTAGTCCGCGCCACGTACAGACAGCACGCGTGCCTCATGCCAAGGCTAACAAACTAATGTGTTCAGCGCTCCCCTCGCTGGCGCGGTATCTTTGCCAGCCTAGGCAGCGAGCTTATCAATCCGCCAATAGGTAAGGCGGCGGTCGATGCCGCCAAGGAACATCACGGCGGCACGCTCCGTCATCATGATCACACGCTCGTTGGAGCCGACGTGAAATGGCAGGAGGCATCGCCGTGACGAAGTTGATGAGATTCTTGTATAAGGGTCAGCAGGGTATCGCAGGCAGCGGATTATAGCGTCCTTATATAGTTCTATACGAATCGATTAGAACTCTCTAAAGAACCTAGAATGGATCCCCGCCGTAATCCCTTCGCGCCTGGCGCAGGCAGCCGACCGCCCGAACTTGCCGGCCGAGAAGACGTGCTCGAAACCGTCACCATTGCGCTCGATCGCATCCGTAACGGTCGTCATGCGCAAAGCATGATCCTGCTTGGCCTGCGCGGTGTAGGCAAGACGGTGCTGCTGAACGCCATGCGCCGGGCTGCCGAAGGCGAGGGTATCTTGAGCGTGCCGATTGAAGCGCCCGAGGGACAGTCGCTGCCCGCTATGCTGGTGCCAGCACTTCGCACTGCCATGCTGAAGCTCGATCGCGGCCAAGCAGCGATGACACTGGCCAAGCGCGGTCTGGGCGCACTGGCCCGGTTCGTGAAGGCGTTCAAGCTCAGTTACGGCGAGCTTGAAGCTTCGCTCGATCTGGGAGAGATAGGGGTCGCCGACAACGGTGATCTAGAAGCCGATCTCATCGATCTCATCGACCTGGCTGGAGCCGCTGCCGCCGAGCGCGAGACAGCGCTCGTGCTGTTTATCGATGAACTGCAATATGTGCCCGAGCGCGAACTAGCCGCTCTGATCACGGCGCTTCACCGCGCCCGCCAGAACGACCGCCCGATAACGCTGGTTGCCGCGGGCCTTCCGCAGCTCGCCGGGCAAATGGGCAAGGCCAAGTCCTATGCCGAACGCTTGTTTTTGTTCACCAGCATCGGCCCGCTCGGGGCCGCTGCGGCCACCTCTGCCATTGTCCACCCGATCGAGGCGGAGGAGTGCGCCATCGAGCCGGACGCGGTCGCAAAGATCATCGCTGTGACCGAGGGTTATCCCTATTTCCTGCAGGAATGGGGCAAGCAATGCTGGGACGCGGCTGACACTTGCCCGATTACGGCAGCGGACGTCGACCTCGCCCACTCGACAGCGATTGCCGCGCTCGACGACAGCTTCTTTCGTGTTCGCTTCGATAGGTTGACCCCGTCGGAAAAGCGCTATTTGCGCGGCATGGCGGATCTCGGGGAGGGGCCTTTCGCCTCGACCGCCATCGCCGATCATATCGGCCGCAAGCCTTCCAGCTTCGGGCCGGTCCGCGCATCGCTGATCGCAAAGGGCATGATCTTCACGCCGGGCTATGGGGAGACGGCCTTCACCGTGCCGATGTTCGGCGCGTTCATGCGCAGGGCTATGCCGGTCGGGGAAATCGCTGCGGGGCAGGATTCATCATGAAACTCATCCACACCGCCGACTGGCAGCTCGGCAAACCCTATGGGCGTTTCGAGCCCGATGTACGCGCCGCGCTTTCCGAGGCGCGCTTCGACGCGATCGATGCCATCGGCAAGACCGCGAGCCTCCACGGCGCCGAACATGTGCTGGTCGCAGGCGACGTCTTCGATACCGAAGGGCCTGAGGACCGCACGATCGTGCAGGCGATCTCGCGGATGGAGCGGCATCCTTGCCGCTGGTGGCTCCTTCCCGGCAACCACGATTTCGCCAGAAATGGCGGTCTTTGGGATCGGGTGCGTCAGTGCGCGGGCGACAGCATTACGATCCTGTCGGAGCCGCAGCCGCATGAGATCGAGCAAGGTGCCTGGCTGTTGCCGGCGCCGCTGACGCATAGGCACAATCTCGATGATCCGACCGAACTGTTCGACGGCATGGAGACGCCCGGCGCGCGTCTGCGCGTCGGTGTCGCGCATGGGTCGATCCGCGATTTCGGTTCGCAGGGTGAAACCAAAAACCAGATTGCCCCCGACCGAGCGCGGCGATCGGCGCTCGACTATCTGGCGCTCGGAGACTGGCACGGCACCCTGAAGGTCGATGCGTGTACATGGTACGCCGGCACGCCGGAAACCGATCGCTTCCAACGCGACGAGCCCGGGCACATTCTGCTGGTCGATGTGGATGAAGGGCGGGAACCGATCGTCACGCCAATCCGCACCGGCCGATTTCAATGGATAAAACGCAGCTGGACCGTGAACGATCAGGCTGGTTTCGACGCGGAATGCGATCAGTTGCTGGGGTCGATCGACCCGCCGGCAACGCTCCTCGATCTATCCCTTGCCGGCATCACCAACCTCACCGATCGCGTGGCCATGCTCGGCCGGCTTGAGAACGATGTCAGCCACCGTGTCCGCTATCTCGACGTTCGCGCCGCCGATCTGGTCGGCCGACCAAGCGATGACGATCTTGCCCAGCTTGCGGTGGAGGGCATGCTCGGGCTCGCCGCCGCGAAGCTGACCGCGCGCATCGAAACTGGTGCCGCCGACGCTGCCGTCGCAAAACGCGCGCTGGAGCGTCTGTTCGTCGAATATAGCCGGGAGGAGAAGGCATGAGTCTGCGCCTCAGGCGGATCGCGGTCGACGGATTCCGCAAATTCCGCGAGCCGATGGCGATCGATGGCCTGACCGACGGCTTGAACATAGTGATTGAACCGAACGAGACCGGCAAATCGACCTTGCTCGAGGCGCTGCGGGCCGCATTCTTCGTTCGTCATAGCACCAAGAACCAGCTGGCCCAGTCGTTCGCGCCCTATGGCGAAGCGGTTGGCCCGGAGATCCAGGTGTCATTCGAAGCGATCGGAGCGCCCTGGACCGTCACCAAGCGGTTTCTGAGAGGCGCTACGATCGAGGTCACGGGGCCTCAGGGCAAAGCACAGGGCGAAGACGCCGAAGCACGGCTCCACGCCCTCCTCGGTTCGGTGCGCGATACCAGCCAGAAGGGGGATGCCGCGACCTACGGCGCACTGGGTCTGCTCTGGGTAGCGCAAACGGACGCGCTGGCGGTCACCGGGCCTGGACAGATCGTCCGCGACACCGTGCGGTCGACGCTCGAAGCCGAGGTCGGCTCGATCATGGGCGGTCCGGCCTACAAACGAGTCCGGACTAGGGTCGACGAGCAGTTCGGTCGATACTGGTCGCCGACCGGCCAGAAGCGTGGCCGCCAGAATGAAGCGACGGAGCGGGTCGAGATCGCAGAGACCGCGGCCCGCGAAGCTGCTGAAAGGGCCGCAGGACTGGAGAAGGCATTCTCCGAACTGGAGACGGCGAGATCCAGGCTGAAAGTCGTCCAGCGTGAAATCGCCGACGACACCGATGTCCAGACTCGGAAGGATCTTGTCACCTCGCTCGAGGTCGCGCGGGCGGCCGCGCAGATTCTCGCGACCCGCCGCGCGGAACATGAGGCTGTCAGCGCGAAGGGGCAGGGGCTGGAAGATCTCGCCGAGCGGTACCGCATCGCGACAGAAGCGCGTGACAAGGCCGGCCTTGCGCTGGAAGAGGGACAGACGCGCAGGGCTGGCGTCAGCGAAGGACTGGCCGGGGCCAAGCAGCGGCTTGTTGACGCTCGCGGGGCGCTTGATGGCGCCCGAACAGCGCGCTTGGACGCGCGCTCGGCGCTCAGCGCCGGAGAAGATCGCGCGCGCGCGATGCGCCGCAAGACCGGCATCGAGGCGGCGCGCAAACGGCACGCGGAGCTGATCGAGCTTGAACGGCTTCAAGACGAGGCCAATACCCTCGCAACGACCGTGATTCCAGCGAAGGCGATAGCCCTGCTCGAGGCGAACGAACGAGCGGTTGCCGAGGCGCGTGCGTTGCGGAGCGCCGGCGCGACGCGCATTGCGCTGTCGGGTGTAACCGACGGCATATTAATCGATGGCGCGCCGATGAGCGCCGGTGAGCGAACCCTCACCGGCGAGACGCATATCCGTCTGGATAACGCTGAGCTGGTCGTCTTCCCGCCGGCCGGGACGGCAAGTGCCGAGGCCGCCTTGTCGTCGGCGTTGAAGCGGCAGCAATCAGCGCTTGAAGATCTCGCACTTGCAGATCTCGCGGAGGCGCGGGCACGCAATGATGCGGCGCGCGATGCGGCGAGTGAGCTGCGCACGATCGCGGCGCGAATCGAGGCATCGACTCCGGCCGACGAACATGTGGGTCTCGCGGCCGGTGCCGCAGCGCTCAAGCTCTTCATCGTCGAGCTTGGGGACGGTCCCGAAGAAGACGCAGGCGACGTTCCGGACATTGTAGCTCTGACCAAAGCGATGGAGGCGGCCGACTCCGCGCTGGCGCGGGCGGAAGGCGCTCATGACAGCGCGGTCGATGCGCTGAGGAGCGCCGAGAACGAGGATGGCCCGCTCGCCACCGCCGAGGCACGCGTGGCGAGCGATCTCGCCAATGCCAAGGCCCAGATCGAGACGATGGAGGGCCGGCCGGATTTTTCCAGCCTGGCGACAGATCTGGTCCGTGCGCGAGAGCAGTCGGCCGCAGCGGCCGTCCGATTGGAGGAAGCGACGCGGGACGCGACGGCGCACGACCCTGCGATCATCACGCGGAAGATCGAGACCATCGATGCGCGAAATCGAGCCGCTGGCGACGCGCGGACGAAACTCGAGATGGAGATTGCCCGACTGGAAGGCACGGTCGAAAGCGAAGGTGGGAAGGGTCTGGCCGATCGGGAAGCGGCCGCTCGCGAGGAGGCCGAGGCCGCCCGATCTGCCTTGCAACGGATCGTCGACGAGGCCGCCAGCTTGAAGCTGCTGCGCGAAATCCTCGACGAGGCGCGAGATGAAACATCCGCCAAGTTCGTCGGCCCCGTGGCGAAGCGGGCCAAGCGGCATATCGAACGGCTGCTACCAGGCTGCGATCTGTCTTTTTCGGAAGATCTGACGCTGGAAGCGGTGGTTCGAGGCGGGATCAGCGAAGGCTGCGGAGACCTTTCGCGCGGTACGCAGGAACAACTCTCGGTGCTGACCCGGATCGCGTTTGCGGACATGCTGCTGGAGCAGGGGCAGCCGGTGTCGTTGATCCTCGATGACCCGCTCGTCTATGCCGACGACGCGCGGCTCGACCTGATGGTCGAGATACTGAGTGAGGCGGCCGAACGGATGCAGGTCATCCTTTTGACCTGTCGCGATCGGGCATTCCGGCACGTATCGGCGACACGTCTTTCGATTACCGGGGGCACCGGATGACGGAATCGGACGCCCTCGAAGCCCTCCGCGAAGCAACCGCGACAATCCGCGGCTACATCTACCAGTTCGACGCGAGCATCCTGGCGGTGCTGGCCGCGACCGACGGACAGGACGTGACAGTCGAGGGTGTCGAAGATTTCGATATTCGGTCGAGCGACACGGACACGTACGGCCAGGTCAAATATTACGAAGCGCAGAAACTCACGGATTCCACGCTGCGCGATGCGATCGTGCCCATGATCGAGGGCTTTTTGCGGTATCCGGCAGACGTCCGAAACCGAAAACGCTACATCCTGTACGGGCATTTCAAACAGGCTGCCGAGATCGCGCCGACGATCCTGCTCGCCGACCTGCAGCGCATCCTCATCCAGCGCCCCTACAAGATCGACGACGCAACGGGCGAGAAAACCCGAACCGTCGTGGACCTTCAAAGCAAGCTTGGCGCGTCCGATGAGGACCTTGTCGCGTTCTGCAAGCAGTTCACGGTCAAACTCAGCGAACCCTTCGATGAGCATCGATTGGCGGTAATCGGCGAGCTTCGCACGGCGCTCGGCGTCACGAAGATCGAGGCCGAGAGTTTCAGCTACCCTTCCGCGCTCTCGGCGATGGCGGCCCTGTCGAGCGCTCGGGTGAAGGTCGACCGCACCACGACCCGAAAAACATTTCTCCAGCAAATCCGCCCCAAGATGGCGCTCTACTCGGCCTGGGCGCTTCGGATGGAAGGCGAGGCCGCCTATTGTAAGAAAATTCGCGAGCTGCACTTTGCCCGGCTCAATATCGACAGCCATGACCGGTTTTTCGTTATCAGCCTGCCCGACACGGATGGGATCGAGGAGCTTCACGGCCTTGTTCAGCACATCATCGGTCGTTGGAGCAGCCACAAGATAAACGCCAAGCCCGACCGGGAGCGCTACGCACCCATCTTCTTTCTGCCTGGGCTCGATCCGTCCCAACTCGCTGAGCTCAAGCTCCGCTTGGTCGATGACAGCCACAGGATATCGGACGGCTATGCGTTCAACGGAGCGCCGTTCACCACGGAGCATCTGATGCTGCCACAGACGCGGCAATATCCGGTGTCCGCGCGCTTCGTCATGGATCAGAACCAGTTCACTGCGGCGCTGACCGCGTCGAAGCGCGGGCGGCTGATCATCCAGCTTCACGCCAGCGATCCGCATGCGCTCGACCCGGCGATCCAGCAGATCGTTGTGCCGATCATCGCGGCCAGCATGGCCAGGAAAATCATCTAGGGGGGAGAGTGCGAATGTCCGGTGAAGAGGAGATCAACGCCGAGGTTGTGTCGGTTTTTCCGAACAAGGTTCGGATCGCTGTCGACGACCTTACTTCATTCCAGATCGCAGAGCAGTCGCTGCGCGTCGGATCTTTCCTCAAGATTTCCGACAATGACGATGTCTCCCTCATTTGTATCATCGAGAATTTCTCGATCGAGATGCGGGAGAAGGGCGGCGACGCCAAGCGTGTTTACATGATCGAAGCCTACCCGCTCGGCACGCTCTCTGCGGGTGTCTTCCGTCGTGGGGGCGATGAGCTTGCGATCCCACCCAAGAAGGTCGTGCCGGCCACGCGATCCGAGATTGCCGCGATCTATGCCAACGCGTTCGAGGAAGATCAGCGCTGTTGCTTCTCTTCGCTCACCCGACAGCGCGACGTGAAAGTGCCGGTCCATGGCGACCGCTTTTTCAATAAGCATATCGCTGTGGTAGGAGCGACCGGATCGGGAAAATCCTCCAGCGTAGCGACGATTCTGCAAGAGGCGACCTCTGCGAAAGCTTCAGAATATACCGGGCTGAATAACTCGCATATCGTCATATTCGACATCCACGGCGAGTATAAGTCGGCGTTTCCAGGCGCCAATCTGCTCTCGGCCGACGACATCGTATTGCCTTACTGGCTATTGAACGATGGCGAGATGGACGACATGTTCCTCGAGTCGGGCGATAGCAACAATTATAACCAGGAAGCCCTGCTCCGCTCGATCATTACCCATTGCAAGGAGATGGCGAATCCTGGCGCCACTAAGGTCAATTTCGACAGCCCGTTGCGGTACGATATCGGGCATCTTCAGAACTGCTTCGCGAACCTCGCTCGGGAAACGAAAGATGCAAACGACCCGCTCACCATCGAAACCAAGGCTGGCGTGATCACAACATTCGCCGACGACCGCGAACGCCTTACGGCATATGCGTCGGATCGCGTCGATTTCGCAGCGAAGAAGACGGGCAAGATCAACAGCGGACCCTACGCCGACGGCACCATCGACAAATTCGTCCGTCGGATCGCGGCGAAAATCAGTAATTCCCGCCTCAACTTCATGTTTGGTGATAAGGCCGCGGCGTCCAGCCTGGAAGACGTCCTTCGCCAGATTACCGGCTACGACAAAACGTCCAGCGCCAATGTCACTATCATCGACCTGAGCGGCATTCCATTCGAGGTTTTGAGCATCACGGTATCGCTGGTGACCCGGCTCCTGTTTGACTTCGCCTATCATGCGCGTCGAGAGACCGGCACCTGCACGGTTCCCTTTCTGCTCGTCTATGAAGAGGCGCACAAATACGCTCCGCGCAGCGACCTCTCGCGGTTCAAGGCGTCGCTCACTTCGATCGAAAGGATTGCAAAGGAGGGCCGCAAGTACGGCGTCAGCTTGATGATCTCGAGCCAACGACCCTCGGAGATATCCGAGACGATCTTTTCTCAGTGCAGCAACTTCCTGGCGATGCGGCTGACCAATCCCGACGATCAAGCCTATGTCAAACGTCTGCTGCCCGACACCCTCGGCAACCTGACGGCCGGTTTGCCGGCGCTCGAGCAGGGGGAGGCGTTGTTGATCGGGGATGCGGTTGCGATGCCTTGTGTCGTGTACGTCAAGCCTTGTTCACCGCAGCCATCGTCGAACGACATCCGCTACTATGAGATCTGGAAGGATCCTTGGCACGCTGCCGGCTTCTCCGGCAGCTTCGAGCAATGGCTCAAATGAGGCGGACGAAAGCGAATGGAATGCTCCCGGATCGATGAGAGCGGCTACACCGGTTTTGCCTCCCGAGATGCGGAATCAGACTGGGGGCCGAAACCGATCTTTGGTAAGGTCGACCTCGCCATGGCGGCGCAACGCCGCCTCCAGTCAACTTCGATCCATGCGCGGGATTGAGCGAGTTGTCCGGCGAGGTCCAGCAGCAAATTTCGGCGGCGTTCACGCACCTATTCCGGCAGATCGGCTTCGCGCAGTACGCGCATTACCTCACGAAAAACCCGGCCAAATTCGGGCAGATCGCTCATCTGATGCTGTAGGCGCGCTGTCCATAGCGTGCTCAAGCGCTTCTCTTTGGCGGCGATCGCGGCGGTCACGCCATTGGGCGCGCGCTCCCGAAGAGCGAGCTTCTGGGTGAACTCAGCGAGATATTCGGCCGGTCGGATGTCACGCTCCTCGAGCAAATTCCAAAGGTCATAAAGATCGCGCGGCTCGGTGCGGGCCTTGTCGGACAAGGCCGCCAGCTTTTCGACGAATATCTCCGCTAAGCTGTAGGCCAGAATGGTCGGGCCTTCCGGCAGGTCAGAAAATTCCTCGAAGGTCCGCAGGATCGGGCGCTCGGTCAGCGGAAAGCAGAACACCTCATTGATCGTGATATCGACTTTCACGTCGCTACGCGCCGGCAGGGGGCCTTTGTAGCTCAGATAGAAGGTGTGGGTGTTCTGATGGCCATGCCGGTCGGGCCGATCATAGGCCATGTTGATCCCCGACGCCGCCTCGACGATGGCAAAGATTTCGTTCAGGCCGGAGAGGATCGCGTCCAGTTCGATCGGCTTGTTCAGCGAAAAATCGAGATCCTCGGAGAAGCGGTAATTCTCGAACCAGCAGCGGCGCAATGCCGTCCCGCCCTTGAAGGCGAGGAATTCGCGCAAAGGATGCTGGGCCAGACCAGTCAGGAACCAGGCCAGGCAATAGTCGCGTTCGATCACCGCCTCGGGCACGCGGCGGCCGCGAGGCTTGAGAAGGCCGTTGGCGATACGGGAGAGATCGCGCTGGGGAATCATCAACTGCTCCGGATTATATCGAGTTCGTCGGGCTCGACGTTGAGTCGGATGCGCCATCGGGCCAGCATCCTTCCCTCATTGGGAAACAGGGGATCGAGACGCTGATAGGTCGGGGTCAGCCGTGCGCGCAACGGCTCCAATGCGGCTGCGTCGGCCAGCCCGTAAAACTCCAGCAGATATCCCAGGCGGCGGATTACCGCGCCAACACCAAGGCGGAGCGCGTAGTCGATCATCAGTTCGACCCGCAGCGTATCGCGCTTCATCCAGAGTCCCTTGGCGACCTCCGTGACGCCGCCGACATATTGCGGATGGTCGAGACCATCGATGATGGTCCGCTCGGGATCGCTGACCCTGACCTGCTCTTCGGATGTGATCCAGATCTCGGTCAGACCGAAGAAATCCTGCGGTTTGACATCGACGAAGCGGAACTCGTATCCGTGAATGTGCTGCGGGCGCAGCCGTTTGGTGCAGGAGACGATGATGGTCAACTGCGGTTGGGTGACCATGCGGTGCAGCTCGAGGGCGCTGCCGTGGGAGATAAAGTAGTCCGCGTCACCAACCAGCGTTCTTGCGATGAGGTAAGGATCGCTCACATGCTCGGTGTCGCGGCCCCGCTCGAATGGCACCAGATTGTAGAGGCCAGGCTTGAGGCGCGTGACGATGCCGCGCGCTTCGGTGTTCGCAACGAGGCTGCGTGCCGATGACGGGCTCAGACCGGTGATCTCGGTGACGTCGGCCAGCGAAAAGATCGGCTGACGGCGTTCGTTGAGCTCGACGATCAGCTGAGCGGCCCGAGGGCCAAGCGTCTTAAAGTTATATCCTTCGCGCAATTTGAGCCTCTATGAGCGATGTACGGCGCGTTCGATATAACGGTAATTATATTATTTGGCAAGATTGTCGCGATCTATGGGACGGTTCGCGCGGGCGGTATATATCCTGCGGACTCACAGGTTGCACCGCTCGCGGTTCATCAATAGCGATAAATGTTCGGCAAAAACGAACAAAAGTGGCGGTTCTTAAACCAAGCCGCGATCGGCCGACCAATCTGTCGCAGAGGCGACTGCGTCACAAAGGGTTCGATTTCCGATCACCGAGACCGGCTGCGTTCCTGTGGCTTGGGCTCGCGACCTGGACGAGAAATGGGAGGCTTGGCTGGATTTGGGCCGCGGGCCACATCCTGCCCGACGCTGGGGGAGGCATCCTTGACCATTGCCGGGCGGATGTTCCGTCCCGCCGCAATATGCGCATCGAGCTGTGTGCGGGCGACTGTCATCACCCGCGCAACCGCCTCGGGATTGCCGAACAACGTCCGTCGTATCACCGCCTCCATCACGCGCATCTGGCTATCCGCCGCGCGATCGTTCGGCGTGTTACCATGATCGCCGCGCCGGGGATCCGAATGTTCCAAACCACTGCCGCCGCTCTGCCGGCTCATCCCGGATGACCCACGGACAGCATCGACGCCACGGGCTGTCATGGGTGCAATCGAATTGCGGCTAGTCTCCCCGCGCAGCCGGTCGAGCTCTTGCAGATCGCGATCGTTGGGCTTGTAGCCGCGTACCTCCAGTCCCTTTTGGCTGGCCTCCAACCAGGTGGATCGCCGGAACTCCTCCGATCCCGTGACATGAATCCGGTCCCAATTGCGGTGCTGTGCGATAGCTACCAGGTCCTTGACGACCTCCTGGCTCTCGGTCGCCGTGACCAGGCGTCGGCCCTGATCGCGAAACGCGGGATTCTTCGCTTGCGCCGTCGTGAAAAAAGCAGGCTCGCCTGACCATTTCGCCTTGTCGGCATAATAGCGTTTCCGCACGCTCTCCGGCACATCGCCCGCCTCGACGGAATGCACTTTGGGCGCGCCTCGCGATGCACCGACATCGCCGACACGACCAGACGCTTCAGTGGGACCACCCTTCCGTCCCATAGACGAGAACTTTTCCGGCGCTTCCGCCCCAGGCGTCGTCGCTTTGCGCCGTTCTACGTCGTCAATGCCAACGCTATTGGTACTGGTACGTGCTGCACCCGGTTGCTTGCGATCATTCTCTGCCATGGTCATGCCTCTCGGTCACAAGTGCTGGAGATGGGGCTATGGTGCCCGCAGGTTCGAGAACGGCCCGGGCCGTCATCGCCGTGACGAAGGCGATAGCCGCCTGTTCGTCGCCGGGCGGTGGTAGATCCACCATGTCGCCCAGCACCAACATGTCATCGGTGATTTCGGCAAAGCCCGACAGTTCGTCACTGGTCAGCGTACGCTTGGTAGGTTGCCCGCGCTCTACCGGCGCGGTCGCTTGAGCGTCGTGCAACAAGGCCCTCTTGGCGCTAATGGCCTGCGCCAACGGATCAGCGCTGCTCGCCACGCCTGCCGGGTTTGCAGTAGACGGCGCTGCGCCGATGGTGATCGGGCGGGGTGCAACCTTGGGTGGATCACTGATCCGGCTCGTGAAACGCTTCGAGCGGAAATACTCGATCTTGCGGCCCCTGACGGGCGGAATGCCTCCGCGCATCAGCAGAAGGTCGCCCTTGGGCATCTGCATCAGTTCCTGGGGCATCATCAGCGCGCGGCGCTGGTCTGATTCCGAGATACTACGGTTGGCGAGCAGGCCATGAATCGTCCGGCTCTTTGATTTGACGTTCATTGTGAAAAAGCCGAGCCTCTCGGAGAGCTCGTTGGCGACCTTCAGTTCCTTGGGCGTGAACACGATCTCCAGTCCGCAATTCGCGATGATCTCGTCGGTTACGTCCGCGCCATAGATACCGCGGGGCTGGGACCGGCTCTGGATGACTGGCAACAGGCGAAGCCCGTAGCCTGCAACGTAGGAAAAAGCCGATGCTATGACCGGCGCCTTGCCGAGGCGGGCGAACTCGTCGAGCAAAATGAGCACCGGCACGCGGCCGCCATTCTCGGGAAGTTCCCGCGTATTGAGATCGATCAGCTGCTGGAGAAAGAGGTTATAGACGGGCGCGATGCGGTCGATATTGTCGGGCGACACCCCAAGGTAGATTGATATCCGCTCGCGTCGGACCTGACGCAAATCGAAATCGGTCTCCGACGTCGCGGCATCGACATAGGGGTTGAGCCAGAGATTGAGTTTCGAGGTGATCGTCTGCTTGACGCCTGAAAAGGTGTTGTCGGACGCGGAGGTGAAGTCACTCAGCGCCGAGACACACGCCTGACTCAGCCGCTGGCCGCGGCGCTGGGCCTCCTCGACGACTTTCGGCAATTCGACCTTGGGATCGCCTGTCGTCAGCCGCCGATAGATTTCGCCGATCGTGAAGGGGAGGGCGGGATTGGCCGCGACAAGGGCGCCGACGCCAACAAAGGCCGCGCGCGCGGCTTCCGCCCAGAACGGATCGGCCTTCTCCGGCGCCGGAAACAGCATACCGCCGATCTTCTG
>CAYOTF010000059.1:0-6869 GCA_964406805.1 uncultured Zetaproteobacteria bacterium
ACGCAAATGTTGGCTGCTATTTTCATCGCCTGCAGGGTGGCATCTTTGGCATTTAATTCACTGTGCTCGACGAGTGCTGTTGCAGCTGCTTTGGCAAAGCCGCCACCGGAACCAATGGTGGCAATGCCATCGTCGGGTTCAAGTACATCACCATTGCCGGAAATAAGCAGGGTATTTTCGGCATCGGCGACAATCATCATCGCTTCAAGCTGACGCAGATATTTATCGGTGCGCCAATCCTTGGCCAGCGCCACTGCCGCGCGTAACAGACTGCCACCATGTTCATCGAGTTTGGCTTCGAAACGTTCAAATAAATTCATGGCATCGGCAGTTGAGCCGGCAAAGCCGGTTAAAATTGCGCCATCGCGGATGGTGCGCACTTTGCGGCCAGAATGTTTCATAACGGTATCACCGAGTGAAACCTGTCCATCGCCACCGATAGCAACTTCGCCGTCTTTACGCACACAACATATTGTAGTCATGAAATACCTCGTTTGGGGATCTGTTTCGACGATAAAGTCTATCGCCAGATGATCGGGGAGTCAGCAGTTATTCCTGGGGATGCTATTGCTTGGTGGTGGTTTGTTTCTCATGGTATTTAAGTTGCATGCCATGCAGGAAATTGCGTAACACCTGATCCTTGCAGTGACGACGGTTTTTATGATCGTAGCGACGAAAAAATGCAGAGAGTTCCGGTTTTCCGATAACCAGTCCGACGGATTTCAGAATGGAGATAATGTCATCGTCTTTCAGATTTAAGGCAATGCGCAGCTTTCTGAAAATAAGGTTATTATTGAGCTCTGTTTCCGGTTTGGGTTGCACTCCATCTTTTTTGCCGCGTCGATCATTAATAAATCCGTTGAGAAAAGCCGCCAGTGTCACATCGAAGCATTCTTGCTGAGCCGGGTCATCGTCTTTTTTGAGCCAGGCGCTGATTTGAGTGCGATTGACTTCAAGGCCGCCGGATGCGAACAGAGTAATCATTTTGCTATCGCTGCAATCAAAGGTGTAGCGCAGTCGGCGTAAAATATCGTTATTGGTCATGGCTTGCCTCTCTGGGAGTGGTGATAATAGCGGCTGCGGCTTTTAGCCCATCCACCGCCGCGCTGACGATACCACCGGCATAACCAGCACCTTCACCGACAGGGTATAAACCTGCCGCATTGATGCTTTGCATATCGTTGCCGCGTTCAATGCGAATGGGGGAGCTGGTGCGGGTTTCGCAGCCAAAAAGATTGGCTTCATCGGTGATGTAGCCGCGCATTTTTCGATCGAATGCCTGGATACCTTCAGCCAGTGGCTGGCTGATCCAGTTGGGCAGAATGCTGTGCAGATCGGCGGGGATAGCTTCCGGTTTGAAGCGGGTGGCTGCCAGCGTGCCGGTAGCATTACCGCTGATGAAATCTACTAGTTTCATTGTTGGTGCGGCATATTGATTGCCTGCCTGTGTAAATGTGGTGCGCTCCAGTTGGCGTTGAAATTCAATGCCCATCAAGGGGCTTTCCGGCAGTCCATGACGCATTAAATCGCCCGGCGTGACCTGCACCACTAAACCTGAATTGGCCCAGCGGCCAGCCCGTTTGGCATTGCTCATGCCATTGACAGTCATAGCGCCTGCTTCGGTGGGTGAGGGTACAATCAGACCACCCGGACACATGCAAAAGCTATATACCCCACGTTTGCCGAGTGCGGGGTCTGTGACCTGATGCGCCAGACTGTATTCAGCCGCATGCAATTGGCTGCAGCGCCGAACTGGATGCTGTCGATTAACGCCTGTGGATGTTCGGCACGTACGCCGACAGCAAAAGCCTTGGCCTGCATGCTGATGCCGAGTTGCTGCAAGCGCTCAAAGGTGTCGCGTGCAGAATGACCTGTGGCCAAAACGACGTGAGTGGCAATGATTTCATCGCTGGTATTTTTATTCAAATCTGTGATGCGGACACCGTTCACCGCTCCATTTACCATGAGTAAGTCATCAACACGTGTTTCAAAACGATAATCGACACCGAGCTGAATCAATTTCTGGCGCATATTACGCACAATGCGCACCAGTTTGTCGGTGCCCAGATGGGGGTGTGCATCAACCAGGATATCCGCTCGCGCCCCAAAGCGTACAAACGTATGCAGCACATGGCGCAGGAAAGGGTGTTTGATGCGGGTATAGAGCTTGCCATCGGTATAGGTGCCCGCACCGCCTTCACCGAAACAGATATTACTTTCCGGATTGAGTTCACCACGGGAACGCAAACGGCCAATATCGCGCATGCGTGTTTCAACCGGTTTACCGCGCTCCAGCAAGGTGACCTGAATACCCGCTTCGGCCAGAGCCAGTGCTGTAAACAGACCGGCTGGGCCTGCACCAACGACGATAACGTGATCGTTATTGTTCGATGCCTTGTTCAGTGCGGCGGTCGGCTTTAAGGATGAGCAATTAATCTGGCGCGTGTTTTTGGGTAAAGGGTCCAAGGTTTGTTTGAGCTCGATTTCATAGGTGCAGACAAAGTGAATATTGGTTTTTTTGCGTGCATCAAGGGCACGGCGTACGCAGGTGCATGATTGGATAAGATCGACAGAAACATGGCACAGCACTGCCAGCCGCTGTTTTACTGCATTTGTTTTTTCATCGAGGCCAACCGGGATATTGTTGATTGCATAGAGCATGATTGTTTGGGTCAGACTGCGGCGAGATGGCCGTGAGAGGTATGGGTGATGGCATTGTGTTGATCGACATAGACCAGTGCTGGATTAAAATGTGCGGCCTCAGCGGCTTCGAACTCGGCATAGGTGCAGATGATCAACAGATCGCCGGGATTGGCTTTGTGTGCTGCGGCACCATTCACCCCAATCGTGCCGGAGCCGCGTGCTGCGGTAATGGCATAGGTGGTAAAGCGCTCTCCGTTGGCGACGTTATAAATATGCAGTTGCTCAAAGGGCAGAATATTGGCCTGATCCATGAGGTTTTGATCGATGGCACAGGAGCCTTCGTAATCAAGTTCGGCGTGGGTGACGGTCACACGATGGATCTTGGATTTTAGCATGGTGAGTTTCATGGGTGTTGCTCCTGCAGTTTGCTGTGTTTGGGCATGGTTTGGGTGGATATGGTTTGAGCAGACATGACCTGGATCGGCATATTGTCAATCAACCGGGCTGCGCCAACTCGGGCAGCAATAAAGGCGCGATAGTCGTGATGATCGAGTGTGTCGATGCCGGTTAATGATGTGGCGTTGAGAATCTCGATGTATTGGGGGCTGATGCCGGCTTGCTTGAGCAAGCTGAGCGCGGTGTTTTTGAGTGTTTCCACGTCGCTCTCTCCGGTTGCGGCTTGTTGCTGCATGGCGGTCAGGGCTTGCGATATTGCAAGCGCTTGCTGGCGCTCATCATCGCTCAGGTATCGGTTGCGGCTGCTCATAGCTAGGCCATCTGCTTGGCGCATGGTGGCTGCGCCGATCACTTCAATAGGCATAGCTAGATCATTCACCATTTGACGGATGATGGTCAATTGTTGCCAGTCTTTTTCACCGAAAATGGCGAAATCGGGTTGGATAATATTGAACAGAATATTGACCACCGTGGCGACACCATCGAAATGGTCGGGGCGTGATGCGCCGCACAGGCAATTGCTGAGCTTGCTGACGTTGAGTGTTATCTGGGCACCGGATTCGGGGTAGAGAGATGGCGGGTGAAATATAAAATCAACACCGGCATCGCGGCACAGCCGGGCATCAGTTTCAAACGGGCGGGGATAGTGTTCCAGATCTTCGCCTGGACCAAATTGCAGCGGATTGACGTAAATGCTGACTACGACAATATTGGCCAGTGTTTTGGCTGTTTCGATCAGGCTGAGATGGCCTTGGTGGAGGCAGCCCATGGTGGGCACGAAGGCGATAGTGTTTTTTCCGCGTAGAGGTTGGAGCTGTTGGCGGATTTCGAAGGGGGCGCGGGTGATGATCATATTATACGAGCTTTCCGAATAATAGTGGGATGAAAGGCGTAACCCTAAAGGGTTGTTCTTCTTTGCGTGCCCAAAGAAGAACCAAGAAAAGGCACCCGCAAACATATGCGTTGATCCTCAGCGTGCATTGCAAAACGGGCACAAAATAAAATACGAATTTTGTGCAATTTCCATTTTGCAATGCACGCTGAGGCGCATCTGTAAGCGGGGATGAAATCAAATTCAAACCCATCAAATTTAAGGGCATCAAAAGCGGAAGGATTAATATCATTTGGTTGGAAATTGGCCTGATTTTACGTCGGCTGACCAGCGGGCGATGGCATCGGTCATGATGGTGCGGACGTTGGCATAGGCCGGGGCGAAGGGGGGATTGCTTTCGGAGATGCCGAGTAAATCGTTCCATACCAATACCTGGGCATCACAATTCTTGCCTGCGCCAATGCCGATGGTGGGGATGTCGAGTTGGGCGGTGATTTCAGACGCCAGATCTGTTGGAATATTTTCCAATACCACACAGGCTGCACCTGCGCGGGCAATAGCTTGTGCGTCGTTGATCAATTGCACGCGGCCGGCATCATCTTTGCCGCGTTTGCCGTAGCAACCGAACTTTTTGACCGATTGTGGTGTTAAGCCAATATGCGCAACGACAGCAATACCGCGTTCGGATAAAAATTGAATCGTCGCAGCCATGTGTTCGCCGCCTTCGAGTTTAACGGCATCGCAGCTGGTTTCCTGCAATACACGCACGCTCGATGCAAAGGCTTGTTGAGGCGATTGTTGATACGAACCAAAGGGCAGATCGCACACCACCCATGCCGTGTTACGACCACGCACAACCGCAGCAGTATGGTGGATCATGTGATCGAGGGTGACAGGGATGGTGGAATCAAAGCCGAGAGACACCATACCGAGTGAGTCGCCGACAAGCAGTACCTCCGCACCGGCAGCTTCAGCAATTTGAGCCGAGACAGCATCGTACGCTGTCAGCCATACCATTTTTTCATTGGCCTGCTTGGCGCGCAACAGCGTGGCTGCAGTAATTGGTTTACATTCAAGTTTACATTCAGTCATCATACCTTTCCGCTTCAGTCTGTTTCCAGTACCGTCTTTGAGGATGCGCCAATATTATACAAGAAGGTGTCCGAATGCTAATCAGATAGTGGAAATGATGACGCATAAAAGTGATCACCGCGCCCACGTTCAGGTGTGGTGATCACTGCTTGTTTGTCTCTAGCATCTGGCGAATGCTGTGGCTCAATGTGTTAAAATTGACCGGCTTGCTTAGTATTTCAGTATTTTCCAACGCTTCATTGCCATTCAAAACATGCTCTCTATCGTAGCCGGTCAAGAAGATGATGGGCAAATCGGCATTCATGTTTTTGATGCGTTTTGCCAGCTGTACGCCGCCGAGGTGCGGCATCACGACATCGAGCAGGGCAAGGCTGATTTCCTGTTGATGTTGTTTGAATACGTCCACCGCGATCAATCCATCGGCTGCTGTCACGACCCTGTAACCCATGGCTTTCACTACTTCGGCCATTGTTTCACGCACCATGTCCTCATCATCAGCAATTAAAATCAGTTCTCCTTGCCCTTCAATTGACCTTTGCTGTTGTACGGGCTGGGTTTCTGCTGTTGTTTCGATGAGTGGAAAATAGAGGTGAAAGGTCGTGTCTTGGCCAATGCAGCTATCCACGTCAACAAAGCCGTCATGGGTGTGGACTGCGCCATAAACCATGGATAGACCAAGGCCGGTACCTTTGCCTTGTTCTTTGGTGGTGTAAAATGGCTCGAATATATGTTCCAAATGCTCTGTATTTATGCCAGATCCGTTATCCGAGATACATAGGTGCGCATAGGATGCGCTGTTGCAATCAGGGTGTGCGGCAATAAAGGTTTTGTCTGCAGTGAAGGCTTTTAGCGTGATGGTGATGCAGGGGGCATGCACATCTTCAACCGCATCACGGGCGTTATTAATTAAGTTCATCAATATTTGATGTATTTGAGTGCTATCCCCGTATATGGATAAAGGTTCCATGCAAATATCTTGTTTTATGTGGATGTTTTCAGGCATGGTGGTTTGGAAAAACCGCATAAGTTCTGTCATGAACGGTGTGAGGGGTAGCTCTTTTTTACTCACCATACCCTTGCGAGCAAAGGTAAGCAGCTGCTGGATCATATCGGCTGCGCGACGTGAGAGTTGATCGATACTGACCAGGTTTTGCAACACATCGGGCTGCTGTTGAACGCTTTTCTTGGCCAGATACACATTGCCGGTCATACCCGCTAGAATATTATTGAAATCATGTGCAATGCCGCCAACCAGAGTACCGATGGCTTCCATTTTTTGCGCTTGGCGCAGTTGTTCTTCCATCGATACTTGTTCGCTGATATCCAAGAATATACCTACATAATTGACAACGCTGCCCTGATTATCATAAATCGCAGAAATCGACAGGTGTTCAGGGTAAATATCGCCATTTTTACGTTTGTTCCATATTTCACCCTCCCATTGGCCGGTATTATCAATGCAGTGCCAAATCTGTTGATAAAAAAACGTATCCTGTTTGTCGGAACTCAAGATACGTGGGGTTTTGCCTCGAACTTCCTCGGCCGTGTAACCGGTCACCTTCTCAAAGGCTTTATTGACATCAAGAATGATGTTCTTTGCATCGGTGATCATGATGGCGTGCATCGATGATTTGAGTAAGGCGTGGTATCGGCTCTCACTTTCAGCCAGCGCTCTGGCATCGGCGTTGGATTGCAGCATGAGTTTTTTTAATATTTGAATATAGCGTTCCGACTGGAGTGAAAAGAAATAAGCCAGCAGTGTAATAATGGAATAGCTGAGTAAAAAATAAGGTGCCATTTCCCAGGGCCAATATAATGTTTTGCCTTGTTGCCAGAGTATGAAGCC
>CAYOTF010000059.1:6879-14559 GCA_964406805.1 uncultured Zetaproteobacteria bacterium
GACAAACCGGCGATGAGAGCAAAACCCAGTATCCACTTGATGCCACGCCGGATGCCCAATAAATATGCGATGAAAAATGGAAATATCATACTCCAGATATAGGCGTTATCGCCAACCGCTTTAAAAAAGAGAAAGGCATAGGTGAGAATGGCGATATGGCTGACGGTGATTTGTTCCATGGTTTCCAAAGACAGATGTTTCATGGCTTGCCATAAACATAACGTGGTTATAGCCAGGAGCGCTTCCAGATAACCAATGACATGATTGCCTTCACTGATATTGAAAATGCTGAAGATGCCGATGGTTGGTCCAAAGACAGCCAGAAATCGAAGCAATGATCGTTTTCTGGTCTCAATATTCCATGCGTTGATATCAGCTTCCAGGATTTTATCTTTATGAAAATCAAAAATCATGTCAGGTATCCAAGATTCAGTATTGGTGTATGCATAAAGCTATTTATAAATAAAAACCGATGGTCAGTCAATCTTATACAGGTGCTCTTTAATAGAAATGGTCATCAAACCGTATTGACGAGGATGTGTTGCGAATACCAATCATGAAGCACGCAGTTCCGAATTAAAAAGTATATTCAGTTTCAACATAGATACGGTCATTGCTTGCAAACTGCCCCAGGAAACCATGATTCCCTCCGAATATATCGGCACCGAATGTCATGGTGATTTGATCGCTCCATTCATAAGCGGTTTTTGGGCGCGCCAGCCAACCACCTGCCGACCAATCGGCCAGCAGCAGTATTTCAGGCTTTAACTTTTCGTGCATAAAATCAGTTGCAATACGCAATGTCCAAAAGCCACTATCCTGCGGCTCCAACAGGCTATTATTCCACTGCTGAATATGGCGGATAAAAAACTGTGGGCTGATGATCCAGTTATGGGCACTCCATTCTGCTGCAATCGCGGCATTAAGCGTTGTTTTACGCTGTACCGTGTCCGCAAAGGTCAATCCATTGGCATTGATACCTTCTTGTACATTGGCGGCGAATTCGCCGCGTAAAACCCACGAGCCAAAGGCATTCGACATACTGCCGCCAAGCGTGTGCATACGCAGGTGTTTGAGTTGTAACGTCATGATGCCTGGTGTGATTCGGCGAAAGGCATTGGGGCTATCCTTCCAGCCATAGAAATAATTGGCAGAGACATCCCAGCCTTCAAGATTACCGCGCCACGCTGCGCCATATTCAGTATTTTTGACTGACCAGTTGGGCTGTTCTGTCGGCAATGTTTTCAAGCTTAATCCTGCTGGGGTCGTGGGTGTGTGAAATGCCCAACGCGAGCCGGCAGGTGCCGCCTGTGCAGCTCTGGCATCGGGAATCACCAGCAACTCAATCTCCTGCTCCATCTCTGTATCGGGATAATAATTCAAACGAGCGGCCACCAAACCAACACGAGAATCAAGAAAATCATCGAGAATAAATTCACGCATATCCAACGGGTTCACGACATCGAGCATTCGCAAGCCGTCCGTCTTGCCCCATACAATCTGCTGCTGACCGATGCGCAAATCAAAGGCATCGCCGCCATACATCAGATAGGCTTCCTTGATTTGCGTTGCCGTGCGGTAATGCTGCTTGATGCTGGGAGTCAAATCCGTGTTGTTATCAGTACGGACATCCATAGCTGCATCATACCAAAGCAGCGCACGACTCCTGAATTCCCAACCGTTGTCAAACACGGCCTCAGGCTTGAGCTCCAATCGGTTTTGAATCGTGTCCCAACGCTTTTGTCCACTGATAAAATACGCGGATTCATTTTTCACACCGCCATGCATCGTCCAATCAGCACAGTACGATGCATCGGTGATAAAAAATAGACTGCCCACCAGCATGGGCAGCCAATAGAACAAACGAATCACGCCTCCTCTTTGCTGCGCAATAATACGGGGAAGAGATAGCACGAGGCCAGATAACAGATGACCATCGAGCCTGCGATAAGTACCCCCAGCTTCACCTGCGGATAGAGGTGGGCGCTCATCAGCACCAGAAAACCGCCAATCACCACCAGCGCATTAAATACCAGCGCACGACCAGTATCTTCATTGGTATGTTCCACAATTTTAGCGTGTGTCATGCCCTGTGCTTCATAATCACGATAACGATAAAGATAATGAATGGCAAAATCCACACCGATGCCGAGCGCCATCGCACCAGTAATCGCTGTGCCGATTTCCAGTGGCAGACCAAGCAGACCCATCACGCCATAGATCACAGCAATAGCCATGGAAACGGGCAACATGGCCAACGCCGCATCGGCCAAACGGCGAAACATGATAAAGCAGAGGATAAAGATAAATGATAACGCCAGACTTAACGATTGAATCTGACCGGTAATAATCAGATCGGAAAACTGATGCGTGGTATAAGCCGTACCAGCAAATGACACTTTCGCACCGGGGAACCAGGTGGCGGCATTGGTTTCCAGTATTTCGATCAAATGCGCAGCATCGGCACTGCTATCGGTTTTCATCTGAATACGAATATGCGCCTGCCGATAATCGGAGGTAATAAAGGAATCAAAATCATCCGGCGCACCGGAGAAGGAATAGAGCAACAGATATTGCGCCGCCAGTTGTGATGAGTCCGGCGGTACACGATAAACTTGCTTGCCCTCATGCATCACCTTGTTCATCTCGGCCAGAAATTCGGCAATGCTGGAGGAATCACCCACCACAGACTCTGCTTCAACCACCGTTTGCAATTGGCTCATGCCTTGCAAAAAGGCTGGTTCTAAAACACCATCTTCCTTACCACTGTCAACCATCACATCGAGCGCATTGGTGCCGGCAAAATGGGCGTTAAGTATCACATCTGCCTGTCTGATCGGATCAGATGGGCGAAATTCAGATACCAGTGATGAATTCACCTGAATCAGGGATAGTCCGTAGGCAGAAACCAGCATCACCAGCCCGAAAGCCGCCATAATACGACGGGGGTGAGCGATAACGATTCGGGTCATGGCTTTCAAATAACCAGCAAAAGCCAATTTCTTGAGTGCCTGTTCCCGATGTGGCAACACCGCTTCGATAGCTGGAATAAAGAAAATAGTAATAATAAACGCGTAAACAATGCCGACGGCAGCAAATACACCGAAATAGCGCATGGGCAACAGATCGGAAGTCAGCATGGCAAGAAAGCCTGCCGCAGTGGTCAGCGTCGTCATCAAAATGGGAGACCACATGCCGCTCATGCCGGCGATGATGGCTTGCTTCTTATCCATGTTTTCCTGTCGCCCTGCTTCGACACGAATATGGGTGAGCAAGTGCACAGAATCGGCAATGCCCACAGCCAGAATCAAAATGGGCAGCATGGTGGTGATGGTGTACATTGGAATACCGGCGGCAGCCATCGTACCCATCATCCATAGCTCGGAAAGAATCACCACGGTCAGCGGAATCAATACGCCGCGCACATTGCGAAAAGCAAAAAATAGCAACAGGGACAACAAAGCCAGAATCATGGGCTGCATCTGCTGCATATCTTGCGGCATATAAATGCCGAACACGCCCTCAATAATCGGGCGACCTGTCATAAGCAGGGTTTCCGGGCCTCCGCGCGCGTCAATCTCTTCGATTTTACTGCGAATAAGTTCGTAAATTTCATGGTAGTGGCCGACATACTCCGGTGCCGGACGCACCACAATCAGCGTGCCCTTGCCATCATTGCCAACAATCGAACCCATATAGATACCGTTATCGATCAATCGCTGCTTCAGAGCCGCAATCGCCTCGGGCGTGGTGGCGGGATGCTGCATAAAACGCTCGACTTCCATACCCTCTGCCGTGCCGCGAATATCCTTGATGGTCGAGAGGCTCATCAAATCCGATAGCGCTAGCGTACGGAACTCCTTACGTGTTTTTAGCCACTGGGTCAGCTCATCCACCAGCTTTAGCGTATGTGGATTATAAATGCCATCAGCGCCAGTATTTTCAATGCCGATAACCACCATGTCGGCAGATGAAAACATCTTCTCCAAGGTTTTTTTATTGACATAGGCTTGCATGGTTTTGGGTAGCATTTCTTCAATATTGGTTTCCATCGTCATTTTCGGCAGTTGGGAGACAAAACCCGCCGTGGCGATGACCAGCAGCAGCAAAACAATCCAGGCGCGGTGAACAATGAATGAAAATAGTGGCTGCATCATAAACTCCTGTTACCTGTGACCGCGCTTCAGCGTGCGCTGAGTGAATAAACGGTCTTTCAAGCCCGTGTTATACTGCTGCTCAGCAAGCCCTAGAATGGTCTTATGCTGACTTTGTACATTGGTCATTTCAATTTTCAAGGCTGACCAGATACCTTGAGTTTTTTCCATATTGATCACATGCAAGTGCTTAAGTTCACGTCCAGCTTGATCCCAGTAATCAGAGCGGATAGAAAAATCATTATCCTTACGAATATATTGAATCATCTTTGAATAACCCAGTTCACGCATAATATCTTCGGTGGCTGGCTTCCCCTCAACCTTCCAACAATCATGACCATCCACCTGTTCACTACCCAGCAGTGTCCAGTGGTAATCGTCCAGTTCTGGGGTCTGCTTCATATCTTCAAAAGTAAAATCCGTTCCCATGAAATAATCACCACGATCCGATGAAGAAATACGTCGCACCTTTTTCAGGGCGGGCAAATAGAGCCACTGGTCATCATCGGCATCAGGGTCGTCATAATCAAAGGTCAGAAGAGCCGTATCACGAATGTTGGCAGGAGCGGTGAAGAAGGTGATAAGTTTACTGTCTTTACCAAAATCCTTACGAAAAGCGACCATATGGCGCTGGCGTTGATTACCGTTGCGATCCACCAGCGTCTGAGTCATTTGCTGCCTCAAATCATCCCCATCTTCGCGGTTATCCACCGCCTGCATAATCGACAAACCTGTCGGGTTTGTTGCTGGCCCCGCCCATGCAGTCATAGCAAAACCACAGCCCATACTTACGGCAAGCATCGCTGTCAGTGTATATCTTTTTGCATTACTCATGTTCACTCCCGGTTAAAAGTTGATCAATCTTTTCTACTGTTGATTTTGCTAAATGATTGCTCGATGCCATGAGTTGAAGATAGGCCATGGCATGGCGGGCAACAGCATCAGCATATCGCTGTCTGGCGGCAGCTAATCGTTCTTCGGCATCGAGCGCATCCGTAATGGTTCGTATGCCCACTTCAAAGCCTGCCTGTGCAGCCTTCTTTTCCATTTTAGCGCTACTCAAGGCTGCATCCAACGCCTCAACTTCAGCAGCTGTCGTACGCAAGCCAAGCAGCGATTGACGGGCTGCAAGGCGTGCCGTGCGCTTGGCTTCTGCCATATTAAATTCAGCCTGAATTTTTTCCTTGCTCGCCTTGCGCTGCTCAGCCCATGTCGAACCACCTGCATAAAGCGGTATGCTCATCTCAATACCAATCGATGCACTTTTTACTGTTGAACCAACAAATATTCCCTGCGAGCTTTTGTTATAATCCCAGCCTGCGACCAGTTGCAGCGTAGGCATGGCTCCCCCCACACTTTTCAAATGCTCTGCATCAGCCATAGCTAGAGCCTGATCACTTAATTGAACCCCCAGCGACGTTGCTTCAGCGCGTTGCTCCCAGACCTCCAGCTTATCCTTACTGACATGCAACGGCTCTATTCCCTGATATAGCTCAACGGAAACCGGCAGATTTTTGCCAACCAGTGAATTCAACTGAGCTTGGCTCAAAGCCAGAGCCTGACCTGCTCGAATGCGTGCAGCCTTGGTTAAATCACGTCGGCTTCTGGCCGAAAGAGAATCATTGATAGCAGCCGTACCCACTTCAAATGCTGCTTTTGCCTGCATGGCCAACGTATTCATGGCCTGCTCACTAGCCTTCGCTGCCGAAAATGTAGCCTGTGCCCGAATCACATCCAACCATGCAGCAGAAGCCTGCAGAATGGTTTGTTGGCGTTGTATGGCCAATTTCACTTCTCCTGTCGCAGCAGAAATCTTCCCCTGTTGATATATCGCCCACTTCTCCACATCAAACAAAGGCTGATATGCCTTGATGCCATAAATCTGCTCATTATTCCGTACCGTAGTCGTGAGAAATCCTATCGTCCTGTCATAGCTAAAATCCTGATTTCTGCGTGTCAGAGAACCATTGGCAACCACATAGGGCAACAGCCATGCCCGCCCCAAGGTAATATCTTCAGCCGCAGCATCCCGTGCAGCCTCTGCAGCCTGAAGTGTTGGAGCATGCTCGAGTGCCAATGCAACGACGGATTGCAATCGTGTTGCATCGGCCGAAAAAGCAAATTTAGGTAACAGTAGCAGTAGTAGGAAAAGCCATAGCATCATAGTCTTTTTCATGATTCCAACTCTCCTTTTATATTTTTACTTGCCGCAATACGCTTACGCAGATCACGCCAATGTTTAAATCGTTCAATGCCATTTTCCATCAGTGAATAGGCGGCAGGCACAACAACCAGGGTCAGCAATGTCGATGAAATCATACCGCCAATCACGGCTACGGACATGGGAATGGTCATTTCACTACCTGTACCTAAACCCAGTGCAGCTGGCAGCATGGCAAAAATAATGGTTAATGAAGTCATCAATACCGGCCGCATACGGACAGGGCAAGCCTCCCGCAGGGCTTGATCAATACTCATGCCTTGATCACGATATTGATTGCTCAGATCAACAAGCAAAATGGAGTTTTTAGCTACCAGGCCAACCAACAACACCAGCCCGATCATGGAGAAAATATTGAGCGTATCTCCCGTGATCACCAGAGCAGCAACACCACCAGCAATGGCCATCGGTTGCGCCAACATCAACACCCAAGGTTGTGCAAAGGAATTAAACTGACTGGCCAGCACCATGAAAATTAATACCATCGCAATACCAAAAGCAAACATCATATTCTTGCCTGTCTTTTTAAACTCCGCCGCCTGACCTGTATAAATTATATCATAACCAGAGGGCAATAGTTTTTTGGCAATTTCATTGACTTGATCAATAGCCGCCCCCAGTGGCATGCTCGGTGCGGTATAGAACATACCCGCATAACGCAGATCCATTTTCTGAATCACGGCAGGGCCTAGCTGACGCTGCCAACTGGCAATTGTATCGAGCCGTACCTGCTCACCGGTGGGGGTGCGCAAGTATATTTTAGTCAAATCATCGGGCTGTGCGAGCTGACCATGTTTAACTTTTAAGCGTATATTATAACGATTCCCATCACCTGGATCGTCATTAAACTTGGCAACATCATAACCACCGGCCAACACACCAACGGTTTGGGCAATGTCGGCGGCAGAAATTCCTAAATCCCGTGCCCGTTCACGATCCACATGTAATAACAACTGCGGTAAATCCAGTTGCAGATCAAGATCAAGATGCCCCATAGCCGGTAGCGCATCCAGCTTCTGTTTCAGCTCATGTGATAATTTGGCAACCTCACCAAGATCAGATCCGGTAAGCGCAAATTGCATGGGTTCACCACGCTGTCCACCACCGACAATCGGCACTTTGATAGCAAAGGCATGCAAGCCGGGAATTTGCCCCAGCTTGGCTTGGATATCCGGAATAATATCCCACTGTTTACGACTACGTTCCGCCTTGTTGCTCAAACGAACAAAGGCCATGCCCTGATTCACCTGCCCACGCTGCCCTGAACCAATAATAGTAAAATAGCTGCGCACATCCGGATCGTCA
>CAYOTF010000060.1:0-14315 GCA_964406805.1 uncultured Zetaproteobacteria bacterium
GTTTTGATGTGACGTTTCATAACTACGGTTGGGTAAGCTCTGTGTTAGCAGGCCACGTTGCTGAAGTTTTTCTGCTGTGTTTGCTTTGCAGCAGAATAGATTTAGCAGGTATGCATCAGGCGAATCGTTGTTGTTAAATGGTGCGAGTATTTGAAGGCCCGGTATTAAAATGTAAATACTGTACCCGATACTTTCAAATGCTTCGATGAGATCTGTGTTAAATGTAGTGTTGTTTTTGTATGCGAATATAACCAAGGGTGAAAGTTGGGTGAAAAAAGCATTCCCGCCCTTAAAAACATCCAGTTCTCCACCCGTAGTATCCATTTTGACCAGGTCGATATCACTCCATTGATACTTTTCCAGGTAACTATCCAGTGTTTTTAGGGATACATCCTGATCAACATTGTTGGTATCATAATAAAGAGCGAGCGAGTTTAATTCAGCATTGCTGCAGGTGTGTAGTGTGCCCGTGCCTTTGTGGTCGGATAACGCGACAGCGATGAGGGTAGTATTGGTGAAATTATTATTGCTGATGCTGGTGCTTAGAAAGCTGTATGCCTGATTGCCTGGCTCGAAAGACCAGAGATGTCCTGTTTCTCCAATCTTCTTTGCTATAGGCAGACTATAAGCCCCATAGCAGGCTCCGATATCTAAAGCTTTCATGCCTGTCTGGGTGTATTGGCGGATAAAATCAATTTCTATATCAAACCAGTCCTGTTTTTCGGCCACACAATATGGGGTAAGCAATTCGATATTGTTTGGCATGGTCATGGTTGCACCATCGCGCAGGGGTAGATCAATGGAATCACCATACGCGTCATCGATTTTATTGATCTCATCGGGAATCTCGCTGTTTGATGTTTCTAATGAAAACTTGTATGAGTAACCTGGGTCATTCGCACTCAACGTGCGATTGTCGCCTGTCTTTTTATTCCATGTGTTGAGTAATAACTCATCCAGTTGATGGGTGAATGCTTCCGGTTGAAATAAAATGGAGGTGCGGGTCAATGTGAATATGCAGTGGCGCACAAGACTGAGCGATTCAGGGCTTTGGCTGGCCATGGTGATGGCTTTGTCAATGTACTCGGCTTTACTAAAGGCAATGCCATCGGTAAAGCCAATGTTTTTCAGCATGGAATATGTAGGCCGTTGGCGATGTGTTTCACCAACCAAGGTAATAATAGGCACGTTGTACCACAGTGTTTCCAGCGATGTTGTTGTGCCGCAAAAGGGGAAGACATCAAGAACAATATCTACTTCGCTATAATATCTGCAATGCTCTTCCGCAGATAGATTGCCATGAATAAAGATCAACCTGTCTTTGCCAATACCACATTTTTTAAACTGATCATGTATGCGTCGGGCGAAAACACCTTCCACTTTTCTATTGCGTATAAGTAATTTGCTATCGGGTGTTGCGGCAAGCACTTTGCTCCATAATTGAATAACGGGGATGTTAATTTTTCTCAGGTCATTGAAGCTGCCAAATGTAATGTAACCCTTTTTTTCACAGGGTGCGGGTGAGCAGGTCGCGTGAGAATAGCCGCCCCCCATACATAAGAAACTATCCGGCATATAGATAAGTTCTTCTGTGTAGTTTTTGATGTTTCCTTCTGCGTAGCGGTCGGTAATACGGAAATCAATGGATGGCAGGGCGGTTGAGTAGGGGTAACCACAATATGATATTTGTATGGGGGCAGGTTTGTAGGCAAAAATTTCAAGCAGAACCCTGCCTGTGTATCCGCCTAAATCTATGAGAATATTGATGCCATCATCATGGATTCTTTTCGCCACCTGATCGGCAGGTTGTTCAGTGATATCAATGAAGTGGTCTGAAATGTTTCTGAATTTATCTGTAAGCGTGTCATCATAAACTAGGTCTGCATAGCAATATACTTCAAAATCATCGCGGTGATGCAGTTCAATACAGAATTGTATGAAAATACCAACAGGGTGCAGTGCAAAGTCACCAGAAACATAGCCTATCTTGAGTTTCTTTCCGGCTTGTTGGTGCTGGGTGTACTGTCTATCAGCAACAAGATCCATGAACCGTTTGGCCACTATTTTATGTATTTCAAAGATGTCATCCTCGGTGAATCCCGGCAGCGCAAGCAATGAGAATAAGAATTGTTGGAACATAATGGAATCATCACGGTTGTTATTGATGATTTGTAGCATGGTAGAATAATTTTTTTCCAGCACCTCCCAGTTACAAAGATTATGTAATTCTATATAGGCTTGGGCGAATGTGTTTGCTTGTTGGGGGTATTGAAGTGCATGCTGGGTAACTATAGAGAGGTTTTCCCAGTCTTGTACTCTGGAGAAATGTTGAATTAGTATAATGAGAACTGTGTGATTGTCGGGATAAAGTGCTAAAATATTCTGATATGCGGGGATGCTTTTATCCAAGCTCTCCATTGCATGAAAAGCATTTGCCTGAAGAATCAGTGCCCCATGGTTTTTACTATCCTGACTTAGTATTTTTTCACTGGTTAATAAGACCTTTTTATAGTCGCCCTTGTCAAACTGTTTGCTAGCCTGAGCGAGTTGTGTTTTAAGCTTGTCCATAATCGGTTCTACTCCTTGTGGCTGATTGTAGCGTTGACAGCCGTAATACCAGGGCCTTGTTATTGATATTTTATGCGAGCAATTATTATGCCAATAAGTCTGCAGCTTTAAGCGAAGGTTTGAATACGGCTTGAAGGGTGGAAGTTAAGAAGCGCCACCGTGCTGACGGGGATAAACCAAAACTATTGGAATAAAAAATCTAAAGTATGTTCATTCGCTACCGATAGATATTTGCACACAGGCTGGAGCAGGATGTTTTAACCTGATCTCTGCAAATATTGCAGAGGCGTGACAGGGCAGGAAGTCGTTCACGTAATCACATACTACGGAGAGAATATAATGGCACTTACAATCCAAACCAATACTGCGGCAATTACCGCACTGAAAAACCTCAACACCAACAGCGCAGCGATGAATAATTCATTGAACCGTCTGTCGTCCGGTTTCCGGATCAACAGCGCAGCCGATGATGCATCTGGCTTTGCTGTATCATCGAAACTGGATGCGCAGACACAGCGTTTGAAAGCTGCATCTCAGAATGCGACTCAGGCGCAAGCCTTGGTTAAAATGGCTGACGCAGGCATTAATGAGATTCAAAACATGGTCAATCGCATCCAGACTCTGGCGACCCAGGCTGCATCAGCCAACAATGCTGGCGAACTTGGTAAACTGGACGCTGAACGTGTTAAACTGGAATCAGCAATTACAAAAATTGCTTCCAGCACAAACTATAACGGCTTGAATCTTTTAAGTGGAAATCAGACAAATGGAGTGGCTGCAGTTGCTTCTCAAGCCTCGCAAACTGCTGTTGTGGCCAACGTGTCACAAGCCTCACAAGCAGCGGTTTCAGCGGTTGCATCGCGTGCAGCGGTTTCAGTGGTTGCATCAAATGCAGCAGGCGCAGCTGTTGCATCTGTTGCATCTGTTTTAGCGGTTGCATCTACAGCAGCTGTTGCATCTGTTGCATCTCTTGCGTCGCAGACTTCTGTTGCATCTACTGCTACGCGTAGCTCTCAGACTGCTATTTCATCGGTTGCATCTGTTGCGTCGGTTGCAGGGCAAGCATCCTTAGCTGCTGTCGCTTCTCGTGCATCTGCAAGTGTAGCGGCGTCTAATGCGTCTAATGCAGCTACTGCATCTGTTGCATCTGTTGCAGTTGTTGCATCGCATGCCTCTGTTGCAGCGGTTGTGTCCAATGCAGCCCAGGCGGCTGTCACTACCGTAGCTTCTGTCGCGGCGACTTCAGCTGTATTGTATGCTGGTGCTCAAGAGTTTCAGGTGGGCGCAGATAATCAGGCATCGAATAAGGTGCAGGTGAATCTAACGAATAACTTTACAGCTACGGGGCTTGGTCTCGGTGTAGGTGATCTGAGCACACAGGCCAATGCAACAGCATATATTGATACAGCCAAGGCAGCTTTAAACACGGTGATTACAAATCGAGCTAATTTGGGGGCAACTCAAAATCAATTGTCGTTTATTCAGGCTAATTTAGCCACGAGTATCGAACAATCCACTGCAGCTGTATCCACCATTAAGGATGCTGACATGGCGATGGAAATGGCCAACTTTACGAAGAACAAGATCTTGACTCAGGCTGGTACTTCGATGTTGGCTCAGGCTAATCAGGCTTCACAGAACGTATTGACACTGTTCAGGTAAGGTAAAGGTGATATCCCTCTCCCGGTAACGGGGGAGGGGAATCATTATTAAGGTAAGGAGGTGAAAGCATGACAGCAATATCTACAATCATTCAGTCCAGCCCTGTGTTTTCCTCGCCTGCTCCTGTCTCTGCGCCCAGTGTTGCAACAGTAATCACACCAAAGGCCGCTCCTGCGGTGGCTCAACAGAATATGGCTCAAGAAGGCTCAACGCAACAACCCTCATTGAGGGATGTGCAACAAGCAGTGAAACAGGCTAATATGTCGTTGCCGAGCTCGAATGAATCGATTACCTTTGGTTATGAAGAAAAACTGGGACAATTGATTGTGCAAGTATCAGATAAGGCGACAGGCCTGGTGATTCAACAGCTACCATCCAAAGAATTTATTCGATATCAGATCTATATGAAAGAAATGATTGGCTTGCTGCTGGATAAACAGGCCTAAGCCATGCCGGTTACCAATTCAGCACCGGGTATCTCCAGCTTAATTTCCGGACAGGTTGCAGGCATTGATGTGCCTGCTGCTGTGGATGGTTTGTTAAGCTTGAAAAAGTTTGAAATTTCTCAGGTTCAGAAAAAACAGGATGCAGTGACAGTCAGGCAAGATGCCTTGTTGCAAATCAATACTGCAGTTTCCAGTTTACGCAATACATCCATTTCGATGGCCGATAGCGCCAGTTTCTTTGGTTATACAGCCAGTTTAAGCAGCTCTTCTTCAGCGGTTACTGCGTCCTCCTTGCTCGATGTCAGTGGCACATCTGGCCTGGCTTCCGGTCAGCATAGTCTGGTGGTTTCTCAAGTGGCGCAGGCTGAGCGTTTATCATCTTCGGTGGCGGTCAAGGATAGTGCTGGTACGGCAATAAGCAGTGCGAGTACAGCATTAAACCTTAGTGGCAGTTTTCAGATTGCCGGGGTTTCTCTTGTAGTTGGCGTTGCCGATTCGTTAAATGATATTGCGGCGAATATTAATCAGTTAAATAGCGGTGCAACGGCAACGGGTGTGAGTGCATCGGTGATGAAAGTTGCGGCGAATGATTTTCGTCTTATTCTGGCATCCGATACAACGGGAGCGACTGGATTTACGCTAACGGGCACGGCTTTAGATGCAGCGGGGCCGGGCAGCTTGGCTGGCTTGCAATTGGGTGCAACCGGGCAAACGAATGCATCGCAAACCTTGCAAGCAGCCCAGGATGCACAGCTGTCAATCGATGGACTGGCGATCACGCGCACTACAAATACCATTACCGATGCGCTACCCGGAGTTACCTTTAGTTTAAAACAAGCCGATCCGGCTGTGACCGTCAATATGACCATTGGAGTCGATACGGCAGCATTGCAGGCCAATGTGCAGAGCTTTGTCGATGCATACAATGGTTTGCAGACATTGATTAACGATCAATTCAAGTTTGATGCAAATACTGGCGTGGGTGGGGTGTTGGCGGGTGATCCGTTGTTGACTACGATTCAATCGGCCTTGAGTGCGCGCATTATGCAGACCGTGCCTGGCTTGCCGACGGATAAAAATAATCTGGTGATGATAGGTGTGGAGCCGGATGCGCAGGGTGTATTGACGATCAATCCTGCTCGTTTTGATACTTTTTTGGCCAATGATCCGAATGCAATCCGGGATTTGTTTGTGGCTACGGGTACAACAGATAATAATAAGCTGCAGTTTTTAACCCAGGGTTTGAGTACGCCATCGGGCACGTATAGTGTCAATATCACGCAAGCTGCAACGCTGGCCAGCTTGACCGGCACAACAGATTTATCTGTACCCTTGGCTGCAAATGATTCGCTCACGATTACCGATACGGGTTCATCACGTTTGGCGACGATCAATCTGACTGCAGGGCAAACACAAGCTTCGGTGCTGGCTGCTTTGAATGCAGAATTATCTGCGACCTATACAGAGAAACATCAGCTTTCGGTAGCCTTGACGGTTGCCGGGTCGCCGGCTTCGGGTTCAAGCACGCTTTCTGCCCTAGGCTTGGGGGTTGCTGCCGGAGATACGATTTCGATTACGGGTACGCTGCGTTCGGGCGGTGCCGTGAATAGTAGTTTTACGGTGTTGGATCCGGCCACAGATAACGTGTCGAATTTATTGACGGCCATTCAGAGCGCCTTTAATCAGGAAGTGGCCGCGACGATTGATGTGAATGGTAAGCTTACTATCACGGATGTTAATAGTGGTGATAGCCAGTTGACGGTGGGTTTAACTGCCAATAACGAAGGCGGGGGAACACTGAACTTTGGTACGGATGTGGTGGTGACCGAAGGGCGTTATGCAATGCCGGTTCAAGCGGTGTTGTCGGGCAACTTTATTGCTTTGGAATCCACAGCCTATGGTGCAGGCAGTGGTTTTACGATGACGGGTTTAGGGCTGACGAATCAAACGGCCAGCGGTACGGATGTTGCGGGTACGATCAATGGTTTGTCGGCGGTAGGGACTGGCCAAACACTGCGCGGTATATCGGGCAATGTGAACTTTTTAGCCATGCTGTATACGGGGACTGCGACCGGTGCAGTGGGTAATATTACCCTGGGGCTGGGCATCGGAGCTACCTTTGATGGTTTGTTGGATGCGTTTTCGAATCCGGTAACGGGTTTTATTCAGGGGGGGGTACAATCGGAGCAAACCACCTTTGATGATTTAACCAAACGCATTGATGATCTTACCCGCCAGATGGAACAGCAGCGGGTGACATTGCTGGGGCAATTTAATGCCATGCAGCAAGCCATATCATCGCTGCAAAACAATAGCAGCTTCCTTTCACAGATCAGTGGCCTCGCCAGCGCACGTAGTGCGTAAGCCTAAATAAAGGGCTTGATTAGCTACTCGTTCCCACGCAGGAGCGTGGGAACGAGGGAAAAGGCATTATGTGTTTTGCTTTTATGCTTTGCTTCTACTCTGCGTACTCTGTGGTAAATGGTTTTTAAATTAGCTTGAGCGAAGTAACGGCTTAATCGGGTAACAGTGACACTTTTTATTACAGTTCAGCGTTTTTCAACCGATACATATACTCAAGAAGCAAGGGGCGATGATCGCTCTATCTCACAAGCTGCACGGAGGCAGATATGACAGGTTACAAGGCTTATCAAGGAAATCAGGTTGATGGCGCAGGCCCATTGGGTTTGGTGTTGCTGACTTATGATGTGTTGTACAAATCGCTGGGGCGTGCACGTTTGGCGGTTGAGAGCGGTGATTTTGTGTTTGAAGGTGAGCAGACTGCGTTGGCACTGGAAGCATTGTTGGAACTTTCTACTGCGTTGGATATGGATGCTGGTGCAGACATTGCTGCAGATCTGTCGAAACTGTATGTGTATATGAATGAACGCCTGGTTCATCACATGTGCAGCGGCTCAACAGAAGGCATTGATGAAGTCATGACTTTGACCGATACATTGCGCGGGGCATGGAAGACGTTGCAAGATAGACAAAACCAACCGGCTGCTCGTCCGCAATCCAGAATGGCAGCACGTCCTGCAATGGCTGCTTACGGGTACTAGCCCGTTCGTTAATAACATCGTCATTTCCGAGGAGCTTTATCGGGTTCTATGGTTTATGGATGCCCGATAGAAGCATTCGGGCATGACGTTAAACAAGGCATTGATGCGCTGTTCACCGCGTGTTTGATCTTGATTCTTATTCGTGTGTATTCGTGTCCACAAGGTGAATCGAGCTTGCGAGAGAGAAGGTGCCCTGGGGTATTTGCGGTTCAAGGTTTTGAATCTGTTATTCAAGAGCGCCTCGTCCCTGCGTAAACATGCCCAACACATAGGAAATGTGTAGGTTCGAGTACATGACAAATGCTGTATTACTTCAACTTGAGCGCTGCCATGCATCGTTGCAGACTTTGAAACGATGCATGAAAGGGAGGCGTTGGCATAAGCTTGCTGAGCGTAGTCAACATATTGGCGCTGAAATGGAGTCGTTGCGTTTGCTGCTGATCGATTATCCTGATTTGGATGATGATACGATCGATCAAATTAACTATTTGGATATTCAATTCAGGCGTGTTCAGCGCCAGTTGTCCATGCATATGGAAGCCGTTGATGCTGATGTGCAAATCTTGGAGCGCGGTATCAGTCAGGCTGATGCTGCCAAGGCATTGTTGCGGGCTGATTGAGCCTTTTCCTTTTATCTTGCAGTTAAAGTCTGCTGATCATTATTCGATAGATAGTGCTCAAGTTGGTACAAGACTTGCGAGAGGGTTGGGTGGGTGTTTCGCTGCAGCAGCAAACACCGGAATATGGTTCTCAGTTGCGCAAAGCAGCCTGAGTGTTTTGAGTAAAGAATGAGGATAATGCGTTGGTAAAGAGATCAGATCATTCCATTGGACATCAGATACAGCGCTGTCATGCGGTGTTGAACGCATTTAGTCGCTGTATGCGGGAGCGGCGCTGGCATCAGGTGAGCGAAAATAGCGGCCGTGTGAACAGGGAAATGGAATTGTTGCGCATGGACTTTATGGATCATCAAGGCATGGATGATGCGTTGGCCAACCAGGTGCATGATTTGCAACAACGTTTAAGTGAGTTGCAACATCAATTGAGTGCGCATATCAATAGTGTGGATGTTGGCCATGTGGCGCTGGATACCGGCATGCGAGGTATTGTTGCCACCCGGGCGATGTAGTCCAGTTTATCGCTCTCTTGAATAATAAATTTAAAATCACAAAGGCTCTGAGTGCAAACAGCTCATGCGGATTTTACTCAGTCAGGGTGGTCTGTTAACGAACCAAAACGTTGGCCGTTTTGATCGACCAATAACACCTTATGGTGCAATGCTTTTTGTTGTTTAATGCCTTTTCTGCCCTGAATAAATACAGCCGTACTCCATGCATCGGCAAGCGCGGCATTGCGGGCAATGATGGTGACACTTTGTGCGCCTGTTGCCGGCCAGCCGGTTTGCGGGTTGATGAGATGGTGGTAACGCTTGCCTTGATCGATAAAAAAACGTTCATAATCACCGGATGTGACAATGCTGACATCGCCTTCAAGTTGCAGGCTGGCAAGCATTTCACGGTGCTTGCGGGGGTGGCGAATACCGATGCGCCATGCTTTATCACCATGTTTGCCGATCAGGCGAAGATCACCACCGGCGTTGATGATGGCATTTTTGATGCCGTGGGATTTTAGTATCTTGATGCCCTGATCAATAGCATAACCCTTGGCAATGGCACCAAAGTCCAGCAGGCAACGCGGATCAGTACGCAGCCAGCCGGGTTTACCGTTTGCCGTAGTGGCTTGTTCGATACAATGGCGGGGCGGTATTGCCTGCTGTATGGCTTGCGCCGATGGCGGGTGAGTGGGTGTCTCATCAGCTGAAAAGCCCCACAAGAGATTCAAGCCTCCGAGGGCGGGATTAAATGCGCCGTGACTCAGATCCTTAATGTGCAGGGCTAACGTCAACACCTTCGCTATTTCAGCCGGCAGTGCGATGGCAACGTGCGGGGGAGTGGCATTGAATGCTTTGACCGCATTGGGCTGATCGCCGTAAATGGTGAACGCATCTTCAATGCGCTGCATTTCATTGGCAGCGGCTCGAATTGCAGCTGCTGCATCGATGTCTCGATCTGTATCCGGCGTGATGGTGAATTCGACCAGTGTACCCATGATGAAACGGGTATCATGGATATCGCTTGCCGGTGAACACGCTGTAGTGAGCAGCAATAGCATACCCATGCAGAGCCGAATGAGCATGTGGTTCATCATCCAGGAGCGAGTAGTTTGACCGCCAATAAAGCATGCTGATCGGGTGCGACGGGAACGGGGATTTTGACTTGATGGCCACTACCGGGAGCCACGTCCATTGCTTTTCCATGGCGAGCATCATGTATGGATTCCAGTTTAAAGGCGGTGTTGCCTGCCGGATTGATCAGTTCAAGCGTATCGCCAACTGAGAATTTATTTTTGACGATGACTTCGGCTTCTTTTTTGTCGGCATCATAAGCCACGATTTCACCGACAAAGCGTTGTCCGTTAAATGTTGAGTTACCGGTTGTGTAGTTCTGTGTGCCTGAAGCGCGTTTGCGGGTATAAAAGGCATCGGTATAGCCTCGGTTGGCCAGCGCATCGAGTTGTGACATCAAGGATTCATCAAAGGCCTTGCCGGCTACTGCGTCATCGATTGCCTGACGGTATGTTTGTGCTGTGCGTGCGACATAATAATGCGATTTGGTGCGGCCTTCGATTTTAAGTGAATCGATACCGATCTCGACCAGCCGTTCGACATGTTGCACGGCGCGCAAATCTTTGGAATTCATAATATAGGTGCCGTGTTCATCTTCAAAGATTGGGATTTGTTCATCCGGTCGATTGGGTTCGGTCAAGGTGTAAACCTGATCGGCCAACGGATGGCGTTCGACCTGGCCGGTTTCAGCAAAGGGCTGGCTGTTGTTCATGCCATCGAGCACCTGGATTGGTACAATATCGCCGGAAATATCTTCGCCGGCTTTTTCCATTTTATAATCCCAGCGGCAAGCATTGGTGCAGCTACCCTGATTGGCATCGCGATGATTGAAATAACCGGATAACAAACAGCGGCCGGAGTAGGCCATGCACAGCGCACCATGCACAAAGACTTCCAACTCGATGTCGGAGCAGCGTTGGCGAATCTCGGCTATTTCATCGAGCGAAAGCTCGCGTGAGAGGATGATTCGTTTTACACCGACCGATTGCCAGAATTTTACCGCCGCCCAATTCATGGTGTTGGCCTGCACTGATAAATGCACGGGCATATCTGGCCAGGCTTCACGTACCATCATAATCAGGCCGGGATCGGCCATAATCAACGCATCCGGCTGCATATCAATGACCGGCTGCATGTGTTCCAGATAGCGTTTTAGTTTGTTGTTGTGGGGCAGTAAATTGCTGGCAACAAAAAACTGTTTGCCCAGCGCGTGAGCTTCATCGATGCCGGTCTTTAAGTTTTCCAGTTGAAAATCATTGTTACGCACACGCAAGCTGTAGCGGGGTTGGCCGGCATAAACCGCATCGGCACCAAAGGCAAAGGCATAACGCATATTGCGAATGGTTCCAGCTGGAGACAGTAGTTCGATCGTTGTGTTGTTCATGGTCGTATCCCTTCTGCGGTACATTTTTATCGTTGATGCAGGGGGCACAGTATCGAATGTTGTGGTTTAGTAAAAGTGTAGGAATTAAGGGGTAATCGAATTGCAGGAGTTGAAAGGGGCGTATGCAGCGTGTGGTAGGTTGTTTCCGGTGGTTTCAAACGATCCAGAACTGTTCAAAACGGTTCGCTACCATGACAGGTTTAGAATGGTGTGGGGGCTTCAAATTCCAGACGTTCACGACTGATCGGGTGTGTAAAACACAGACGCTGGGCATGCAGCATTAAGCGTTCAGCATCCTGGCCATAAAGTGCATCGCCAACAATGGCGGCATTTAGGCCATCGCGGTGTGAGGCATGCACACGCAGCTGATGGGTGCGGCCAGTGTGCGGGTAAAAATAGACGCGACTTGTGTTGCCATCGCTGCTGAGAAGCTGCCAATGGGTTTTGGCATGTTTACCACTTTCATAACATACCAATTGGCGTGGCCGGTCATCAAAATCGACTCGCAGCGGTAGCTCAATATCACCGCTCTGTTGATTCGGCGTTAAAGCTTTGCAGAGGATGGCTTCATAACGTTTTTCGATGCTGCGTTGGATAAATTGACGTTGCAAAAACGTATTGCTGCGCAGGTTTTTAGCCACCAGAAGCAGGCCGGACGTGGCCATATCGAGCCGGTGTACCAGTTTAAGTTCGGGATGACCGGGATAACGCAGGCGCAGGCGTGAATAGACCGAATCCTTCACATGTTTGCCGGGAATGGACATTAAGCCAGCTGGTTTATTGATGACCAATAAACAGTCATCGTCATAGATCACTTGCGGTTCATCGGGCGCAACCATCTGCTTGAAATCGGGTTCGGCTTCAACCGCTAAACCGCGCAACATAAAGGGGAGAATAGGATGGCATTTGCCCCGGCAAGCGGGATAAAACTGGCCGTGATGACGCACGCCGGCAGCTGGGGATTTACCCCACCAGAATTCTGCCATGGCGATGGGGTACAGTTGATGCTGATGGGCATAATGCAACAGCTTGGGGCCTGCACAATCGCCCGTGCCTGCCGGAGGCAAGAGATTTTCATCGAAGAAATGGCTGATGATGTGCTGCTCGCCCAATGCATTGTGCAACTGGTAGCTGGCAAATACCTGTTGATGCAGCCGGCGTGATCTTTCTGTGCGGCTGGTTTTGAGTTGTTCGATCTCTTGCTGGAGGTGATCAAGCTGCTGTTGCAGAGGCTGTGTTTTTTCCAGCCACATGCTTTTGAGATTGATCAGTTGGCGTTTCTGCTGTTGGCTGGCCAAGGCGAGCGTTTTCATGGCCGACTGAAGCTCATGCTCACTTAAATCGTTTTGTTGGGCTTGCAGGCTTTGACGTTGCAGGTGACGTTGGGCTTTGGCCGCTTTTTGTTGCTGCTTTAATGCCGCCAACGCTGTTTCACGTTGCATCTGTAAAAACGATAACCTTTCTATCAGGCCTGATTGCTGCAATGCTGCTTCAAGCTGTTTCAAACGCTGTTTAGAAATACTGGCTTCGGCTTTTCCAGCCGGTAGAAAATGATCTTGCTCGGCGGCGTTAAATATAGGGGGTACAAAACCGGGCACTTGCCACGAACCATTGATCATGGCTGAAAAAGCAGATAAAAAACCTATCGTTCCAGACCTGTCCGACACCACCAATACGCCATACATTTTGCCAACATCCGCCAATATTTCTGCTTTTAAGCGCTGTTGAAGGATCAACGCAGCTCGTTCAGCCAGCGGGTGCGGGCTGTATGCAAATGGGCTTGGCATGATGCTCGGCAGCAGGTCTGCTTGTGGGGGCTTAGGAAAATAGGTCATGCAATTATGTGGATCTGTTGCTGTTATTTCCGACACTGTCATCTGCTACACCCTTGCTGCTTCGTTTGCTTGTAATAAACTTTTTCTACTCTTTGTTTTTCCTCTGCGTAACTCTGTGTCCTCTGCGGTGAAAGCTTTTGAATCTGTTTTAACAGCCCAAGCTAGCCACCCCAATCTTCAATCAGATAATCATAACCCTGTTCGGCCAGGAAACGCTGGCGATTGGCAGCGAACTTTAGTTCTTCACTGTCATCGCTTACCAGCGTGTAAAAATAAGCAGGCCCCCCTTTGGGGCGTAGAATGCGACCGAGTCGTTGAGCCTCTTCCTGACGTGATCCGAAGGCACCGGAGATTTGAATGGCGATGGATGCGTCGGGTAAATCAATGGCGTAATTGGCCACTTTGGAGACAACAAGCAAACGGATGTCGCCGGCTCGGAATGCGTCGTATAAACGTTCGCGTTCAGCACTACTCATGCGGCCGGTGATGACTGGAGCGCCAAGGTGTTCGGCGATGCGGGTAAGCTGTTTGATGTATTGGCCGATAACCAGAATCCCTTGCCCTTCGTGTTTTTCAATCAAGGCTTTGGCTACCTCATCCTTGACCTTGTTTTCAGCTCCGATGCGGTAGGCTTTGCGGCGATCTTCTGCAATGGCATGGGCGAAATGATCGTCCTTGCTCATCGGCACACGGATTTCAATGCAGTGGGCTTCGGCGATATGGCCGGATGCTTCCAGCTCACGCCATGGTAAATCGTAGCGTTTGGGGCCGATGAGCGAGAATACATCTTTCTCTAACCCATCTTCACGAATCAGGGTGGCGGTTAATCCCAATCTGCGGCGGGCTTGGATATTGGTTACCGCCCGGAACACAGGAGCGGGCAACACGTGTACTTCATCAAAGACTATCAGCCCCCATTCGTGTTCGGTGATGACATTCATATTGCTCATCTGCCCATCTTTTTTGCTGCGGTGGGTAAGCATTTGATAGGTGGCGATGGTGACGGCTTGAATTTCTTTGCGAGCGCCGGTGTATTCGCCGAGATCGGCGGCATCGATATTGGTTTTATCGAGCAGTTCGGCATGCCATTGGTGAGCAGCGGCAGTGTTGGGGGTAACAATCAAGGTGGTCATGCCGATGCGTGCCATGGTGGCCATGCCAACAATAGTTTTA
>CAYOTF010000061.1:0-14268 GCA_964406805.1 uncultured Zetaproteobacteria bacterium
CAGAGCCATAACCGGCATGCTGCAAACGCGCCACAGCAGCCCCTTCAGAATCCAGCGCCATTTCCACCGGATTCAACGGCGGCCCTTTAGCCTGATCTTCCAGCAATGGCGCACGTCCATCCCAGAATTGTTTACTCCAGAAACCCGAATTCAGCACCGTCGGCGCATTGCGACCACCGCGTTGCCACTTGTGTCCAATCGATGTGACCTGATTATCCACACCCCAGCTGCCAAGATTATGGCAGGAGTTGCAGGAAAAATGTCCGCTTTTGGACAGCGCTGGATCAAAATACAGTTTTTTACCCAGCTCCACCTTGGCTGCACTCATCGCATTATCAGCTGGAATCGGCACATCACTCGGCAACACTCCCATACCCTTGGGAATATCAACAGACTGCTGACCTGCGACTGCAAAGCCTGATGTTAAAAATAATAGTGATGCAAAAACATAGGAAAACAATTTCATCTCGAACCTCTTTTTGGGAATATCAACTAATTAGTAATCTTTACTAGCTGGGAACAGTATGAAACAATGCGTCCATGTCAACACTAAAACATGTCCCTGCCCTGTTACGCTCCCACGGACTACGCGTAACGCCGCAACGGTTGGCTGTCGCCGAATTGGTGCTCAGCAAGCCCACGCACATCACAGCACGCATGGCTCACGATGCATTAACAGCGGCATATCCAGCGATTTCCATGAATACAATCTATTTAACACTCGGGCAGTTTGAAGCATCCGGCCTGCTGAAACGTTTTGAAGTCAATGGCAATGCAGTTTTTGATAGTAACACCACCCCGCACGACCATGCTTGTTGCAGTCAGTGCAAGGCAATCATTGATTTACCGCACCAAGACAACCACTCACCCCAGCAGCCTGCAGCGCTATGTCAGTGGAACATCGCAAACGAACAACGCATCTGGAGCGGCATCTGCCCCTCGTGCAGCAACCAGCCAGCAGCATAGCCCCTCTCATGATAGCGGCCCTCTTCTCAAACAGCTGGCAAGCATGACAAACAACGACAACGTATAACCATATTGTTACACTAAGCCAGCATGATCATCACACAAGCATTGCTGGAGAACGATTATGAATAAGCAGCAGAAAATCCGAGATTCCGAATACGAAAAAGCCCTGTCCGACATTTATGCCGAGCTGGTCAAATGGCAATACTGGATTAAACAACAGGGCTTGCGTGTCGTTATCGTCTTTGAAGGCCGTGATGCGGCAGGTAAGGGTGGCACCATCAAGCGTCTGATGGAGCCATTAAATCCACGCGGCTGTAATGTGGTCGCTCTGCCTGCTCCTTCTGATCGTGAAAAAACACAGTGGTATTTCCAGCGTTATGTCACCCATTTTCCGGCTGCCGGTGAAATCGCCGTCTTTGATCGCAGCTGGTACAATCGCGCTGGTGTTGAGCGTGTCATGGATTTCTGTACCGACACCGAATACCGGGAGTTTTTACGATCCTGCCCGGAGTTTGAACGCATGCTGGTACGATCCGGCACTCTGTTACTCAAATACTGGTTTTCAGTCAGCGATGAAGAACAGGAGCGCCGTTTTCAAAAACGTGCCAACGATGCCAGCAAACACTGGAAACTCAGCCCTATGGATCTGGAATCACGTTCACGCTGGGTGGAATACTCCAAAGCCAAAGATGAAATGTTTTTCTACACCGATATCGCCGAAGCGCCTTGGAATGTGGTCGATGCCGATGATAAAAAGCGAGCTCGTTTGAATTGTTTAAGTCATATTCTCAGTGCTATCCCGTACCAGGATGTCATGCCGCCGCCGCTGGAATTGCCCAAACGCAAAAAATCCGGTGATTACAAAAGGCCGGCCATGGATACACAAACCTTTGTACCGGATAAATATTAACCGGCAGGTCGTTCTACGATCAGCGGGCGCTCGTATTTAGATCGATGCCCTGAAACTCCTGCAAGGAATCATTTTTAATGTGCCCCCAAAAGGCTCGGTCAATCTTTAACCAGCGTCGAATCAATGTTTCGGACAATCCTTCCTCCTGCAGGGATTCACGCAACAAGCCTTGCCGCACTTCCAACAACTCTTCTGTGATATACATGCGACGATGCGCAAGCGGCAACTCTTTACCCGGATACATTGTTTTTGAGCCCATCTTTTCAGCCATAAACTGGGTTTGACGCAGTTCAATCGCCTGCTGATCATGGCCGGCAAAGAATTGCCCCAACCATGCATGCGCATACACTTTATCATAAAAAACACGATGCACATGCTGCATCACCGTAATACCACCGATTCGTTCAAACAATGATTGTTTCATAAATCCTCACCTTATTCTGTTTCAAACAACAGTCGAGCCAAATGGTCATTTGTAAGCGCGAAAGCTACTACCCACCGCGCCAATCTCTATGCTTTATTTGGCATCGTTGCATTCGTTATTCCGTGGGCGAATGTTTATGGCTTGCTGATACCTGCTTTGAAATGCTGGATGCGGTGATGGTATTGATCCACCACATAAACCATACCTTCAGAGTTCACGGCCACATCTACCGGTGATTCAAACTCACCCGGTTTGTCACCAGCCTCACCCCATGCAGCGATAAGTGTTCCGTTGGGGAAAAAATGAAATATTCAAAATTCTGGGGACATAATATATCAAAAAATTCTGGGAAGAAAATTCTGGGGACATAATATATAACTATTGCACAACCACTGACTGTTCATGTTTGCCCAACATGTGAGGGGCTATGTTTCGTGCTATTACTATAACACTTGACGATTAGCAACGAGTTGAAGCGCAATGCAGGGCAACGTGGCCACCGCCCCAAACAAGCGCACAGGAAGGCTATGAATTGCCTTGCCATCGGTTGAATCAAACGTAGACGTTCGGGTGTGCTTAAATTACGACAGCCTCTTGCGTGATACTTAGCGTATCGGAATCGTGCCGGACAACAGTAACCAGATCCAACCGATGCTGCTGATCAGAGCCATTGGAATAACCGGCGGTGCCAAGCGTGGAAACACGGCCAAGGCAGCAATCATGATCACGATGCCGCTGAAAAACACGATGGGCAGCAGATTACTCGCCTGAGTCACGTCGGCCTGAATCAATATATTGCTAAACGAAAAGTCCAATGACGCTGGCATGGCGGATGCGCTGTTAATCACTGCTGCAAATGAGGGGAAATACAGGCAAATGCCAATCGCCGCAACCGTAGCCATGGACAAGGTACAAAGCAGCCCTATGCCGAGACCAATAGCGCGTGGGTAGGTGGGTAAATGATGTGTTGCGGTGTACCAGTACGCGCCCCAAAAGAACAAACGAGCAACGATCCATACTATTGTCATCAGTGTAATCAGCCGCAGATAAGGCGAGCTCAGGAAAGGTGTGGCGGCAAGCATGGCGGCTGCGAACATGACAAATTGCTCGCTGGTATTACTCAGAAACTGGCTATGCACCCGGTTATGGATGCTGCTCAGCGCAGCGCGATCACCTGAAATAGCAGGATTGGCGGAGGCATCGGCCGTTTCCAGTTGCCAACGGCTTGCTCCAACGGCTAGAAAGCCAAGGAATAATAACAGGCTGGCGCAAAATAAATGTGCGCCTGTAAACAGTAAGCGTTCTGGCAGCGATTGAATGGAGAGAGTCATGTCTTGCGGCATCCATGACCATGTGAAAAAGAGCAGTACAAAAAAGAATAACCAGCCCGATGCGATCCAGCAAGCCAGTTGGTGTTTATTCGCTGTTACATCCGTTGCAAGCTCAAGGCGGGTCATGCTTGATTAAGCTTTTATTTTCAGTGCCTGAAACACTTCATCGGCGTGGAACGATGAGCGCACCAAAGGGCCTGATGCCACCATTCCAAAACCTTTTTTCTCGGCAATGTATTTGAAATCGTCGAACTCGTCCGGTGTCCAGTATTTCATTACCGGATGATGCTTTTCACTCGGACGCAGATATTGGCCAATGGTTAGAATATCGATATTAGCTTCGCGCATATCATCGAGCACTTGCAAGACTTCATCACGCTGTTCACCAAGCCCCAGCATAATACCGGATTTGGTCACCACCGCAGGATCGATTTCCTTGGCACGTTGCAATAAACGCAAGCTGGTGAAATAGCGCGCACCAGGGCGCACCGAGCGGTACAAACGCGGCACGGTTTCGAGATTGTGATTAAAAATATCGGGTTTTGAATCCATAATGGTATTCAGGCAGCTGTCGGCTTTGCGTTGAAAGTCGGGGGTAAGAATTTCGATGGTGACATCCGGCTGACGCTCTTTAAGCTCACGAATCACTGCGGCATAATGGCCTGCTCCGCCATCCTTTAAATCATCCCGATCCACCGACGTGATGACCACATGTTTCAGACCAATCTGTGCCACGGCTTTGGCGAGATTAACCGGTTCATTGGCATCAACCGCATCGGGTCGGCCGGTTTCAACATCACAAAAGGCACAGGTGCGGGTGCAAACACGGCCAAGAATCATGAACGTGGCCGAGCCCTGTTTCCAGCAGCTGCCAATATTTGGGCACGATGCTTCTTCACACACTGTATTCAAATTCAGCTCGCGCATCATACGTACAATCGCGTTGTATTCCTTCGACATGGGGGCGCGCACCTTTAACCATGCTGGCTTACCGATCATCGGTTCACCTTGGGCTTGGTTTATTGATCCATCAGTATTTGTTTGTGCATCGGTTTGTATGTCAACCTGGATAGGGATTACTTTACGGCTCATGCGCTGCAAGCTAGCGCATTATTGCGGATTCATACAAGCCAATGACTATCGTGTGAGTATGATACTGTCATCGAAAACCGTGCTTTTCATCACCATTGTTGGCATTCTTCGCAGCTGGTTGCTGCGCCTTTTTGCAGCTAGGGAGAAATATGATGAGTAGTACCTGTTTTATTAAATTATTGGCTATTGCCTTTGTGCTTTCGTTGCTCGGCTATTATCTCGGTGATGCGCTGGGCTTTACCGGTGTGCCGGCTGCATCTGTATTGGCGACTGGCTTGTTAATTGGTTGTATATTTGGTGGTTTACTGGTTGCGCTGGCACCGAAATGCACTGCAACTTCCGCCGCTTCAACGAGCCAGAATGATGAAACGAGTAATATCTATGTGGGTAATTTGCCATTCAATGCCGGTGATGATGATGTGAAAAACATATTTTCACCTTACGGTGAAGTGATTGCCATTCGTTTGGTTAAAGACCGTCGCAGCAAGCGTTTCAAGGGTTATGGCTTTGTGGAAATGTCGGTTGCAGGTGCCAAGGCCGCTATCGAAAATCTGGACGGTACTGACTATGCCGGACGCACATTGCGTATCAACGAAGCAAAAAAGAAGGATGAAGATTAAAACGGTAACTATTCCAAGGGCAGCGGAATAGCTGCCTTATCGCCATAGCGACGATGAACACCATAAAGCTCCACTTGTGTATGCTTGTTGTGGGCTTGTCGCTGTTATCCTGTTCGTCCTCAGCACAACTGCCGAAGTTGTCGCAGGAGGCCGTGATTCTAGCCTTTGGCGATAGCCTGACATACGGCACCGGTGTTGCACGTGATCAATCCTATCCCGCGCTGTTATCCGCAATGAGCGGCCACCGGGTCATCAATGCAGGTATTCCCGGTGAAGTAAGTACAAACGGACTTGCACGTTTGCCAAAACTGTTGAATGAGACTCAGCCTGAATTGATCATTATCTGTCATGCGGCCAATGATATTTTGAGAGGCATGTCGTTTGAGCATGCAGCGGCGAATCTGCAAGCCATGATTCAGCTGGCACAGCAACGTGGCATTGCAGTCGTAATACTGGCAGTGCCTAAATTCAGTATCATGTTATCACCGGCGAGCTTTTATGAAACGATTGCCACGGATATGCATGTGCCGATTGAGGCCGATATAGTATCTGCTGTATTGGCCGATCGTAAGCTCAAATCCGACTCAATCCATCCCAACAGCAAAGGTTATCGTCTGATCGCTGAAGCAGTGTTTACGTTAATGCAAAAAGCTGGTGCGTTGTAAAGAACAGCAAGGGAGACTTACTTAGCCCGAATTATTCATGAATACTGCTGTGCCCTCGCTGGTTCATTCGTCCGCAACGAATCTTTTCTCAATCGCCCGTAAGCATTGCTACAGCCTCAATCGAAAAAATCCGTTGCAAACAAATGCCCTGCGCGATCATCACACCGCTTCATGAATAGTTCGGGTGTGCCGACCCTCTATTTTCCCTGACGACGTGTACGCACAGCTTTAGCGAGTGTACGCAACAGTGCTTCGGAATCATCCCAGCCGAGACAAGCATCGGTAATACTGATGCCGAAAGCGGGTTTTTCTCCTGCCACAACATCCTGACGGCCTTCATGCAAATGCGATTCAATCATAATCCCTGTGATTGAGTGATTGCCTGCTGCAACCTGAGCGGCCAAATCTTCACCGACTTCAATCTGGCGTTTGAACTGTTTGCGCGAATTGGCATGGCTGCAATCGACCATTAAATTACCCGAGAGACCTGCCGCTTCCAATTCAGCAATAGCGCGCGCTACATTTTCTGCATCATAATTTGGTTCTTTACCGCCGCGCAAAATAACATGGCAATCGTCGTTGCCTGAGGTGGAAAAGATGGCCGAATGACCCGCTTTGGTCAGCGATAAAAATACATGCGGATGGCGTGCAGCATGAATTGCATCAATCGCAATACGGAAACCGCCATTGGTGCCATTCTTGAAACCAACCGGACACGACAGACCGCTGGCCAGCTCACGGTGACCTTGCGATTCGGTAGTGCGCGCGCCAATTGCGCCCCAACTGACCAGATCAGCAACATATTGCGGGGTAATCAGATCAAGAAATTCGGTGCCGGCTGGCACACCCATTTCATTGATATCAAGCAGCAGTTTGCGCGCCAATCGAATGCCTTTGTTGATTTCAAACGATTCATCCAGATTCGGATCGTTAATCAAACCCTTCCAGCCCACCGTAGTGCGCGGCTTTTCAAAATAGACCCGCATAACAAGCAATAAATCCTCACCAAGCTCCTGACGCATACGCTGAATATGCTGGGCATATTCGAGTGCTGCTTCCGGATTATGTACGGAGCAGGGGCCTATAATGACCAGCAAACGATCATCATCACCTTGCAAAATATCATGAATCGCAATGCGAGTATCGTGTGTGGTGCGAGCGGCCGTTTCAGTGATCGAATGCTCGGCATGCACCTTCTCTGGCGCTGCGATTTCGCTCATGCCGCTGATGCGGATATCATCGGTATTATACTTCATAGCCATGGTTCTATGCCTTCCTAGTGAAATGCTTCAACGTAGTGCTGTTTCTTTGGCTGATGGCATGAAGACAAAACGAACAACGATTATAGAATTTCATCAGCTCCGACCATCAATGGCGGCGCAGTATCGCAGAAAACAACGAAAATGTGCAAGTTTCAGCCGCTGACGAATACTACAGCTGTAACGATTCAGATTAAGGCCGCTTACAACGCATGTGCCTCAAACCAGTTGCTACCCATACCAATATCCACAATCAGCGGCACGCTCAACGGCACAGCCGATTGCATGCTTTCGCGCATGATCGCTGCAACGCGTTCACCCTCAGCTGCTGGGGCTTCGACAATCAATTCATCATGCACTTGCAAAATAATTGCTGCATCCGGTGCTTCAGCCTGCAAACGCCGGTGCAAATCGATCATCGCCACCTTGATAATATCTGCGGCAGAGCCTTGCAAGGGTGCATTGATCGCCGTGCGCTCGGCATAAGATCTACGCATGCCATTGCTACTGTTGATTTCCGGCACATACACCCGATGATCCAATAAGGTTTCAACAAAACCTTTTTCTTTGGCGCTGGCCAGGGTTTTATCCATAAATGCGCGTACGCTGGGGTAACGCGCAAAATAGGCTTCGATAAATGCCTTGGCCTCACTGCGACTCACGTTCAATTGCTTGGCCAGACCAAACGCACTCATGCCATACAAAATGCCGAAATTGATCATTTTTGCACTGCGGCGCATCTCGCCCGTCACATCGGCCAAATCAATATCATTCACCGCAGCGGCAGTGGCTGCATGAATATCCTCACCATTGGCAAACGCTTGTTTGAGTACCGCATCATCGGAGAAGTGTGCCATTAGGCGCAGCTCGATTTGAGAGTAATCCGCCGCAATCAATACATTGCCGGGCTCGGCGATAAAGGCTTTGCGAATCTCGCGCCCTTCCAGACTGCGAATCGGAATATTCTGCAAATTGGGTTCGGAGGATGATAAACGACCAGTGGTGGTAATGGCCTGATTGTAAGAGGTGTGCACACGTTTGCTTTTTACATGCACCAGTCTTTGCAATGCATCGGTATAGGTGGATTTCAGTTTGGCTAGCTGACGCACTTGCAAAATCAAGCGCGGCACAGCATGGGCATCGGCCAGTTTTTCCAGCACTTCCTGACCCGTTGCCCACTGGCCGGACTTGGTTTTTTTTCCGCCCTCAATGCCGAGCGTTTCAAACAACAATATGCCCAACTGCTTGGGTGACTGGATATTAAACTCTTGATCTGCGGCGGCATGAATCTCCGTTTCCAGCTGCGCAATGCGTTGCCCGAAGGACGTGGATAATTCAGCCAAGGCAGGCACATCAATACATACGCCCTTCCATTCCATATCGGCCAATACCGCAGCTACGGGTAATTCGATCTCATCATGGCGATTTAAACGCTGCTCGCTGCTTAGTTTTTCACGCAGCAGATGGGTTAAACGCAGCGCAATATCGGCATCTTCGCAGGCGTAGGGAAAGGCAGTCGCAATACTGACCTGATCAAAGCAAATCTGTTTGGCTCCTTTGCCGGCCACCGCTTCAAAGGGGATACATTCATAACCCAGGTAATCGGCTGCGACGCTATCCATTTTCGGTGCATATTTGGCCGGATACAAACAATAGGCCAGCAACATGGAGTCAGCTGTAATGCCAGCCAGTTCAATGCCCGCCCGACGCAAGACTTGCGCATCGTATTTGAGGTTGTGACCACATTTGGCTTTGCTCTGATCTTCCAATACGGGTTTTAGCGCCGCCAGCACATCCGCCAAAGGCAATTGTTGCGGCATCGGCTCCAGCAAATCAGCGGCTCGATGCGCAACCGGTACATAATAAGCCTCTCCCGGCTTGACTGAAAAGGACAAACCGACGATAGCTGCATCATGAGTGGTTAAAGATGTGGTTTCGGTATCGAGCGCAATCAGCTCGGCTTGTTCGAGGGCTTGCAACAGCGTTTGCAGTTTGCTCGCATCATCAACTAAAATATCTGTGCGCGGCGGCAGAGGAGTGAGTTCAGCGATCTGTTCAACAACCTGCTCAGTTGCGACCACACTTGCAGTTTTATCGCCCTGATCATTGCCATGGCCATCGTTAAATTCAGCCAGCAAACGACGAAATTCAAGCCGTTCAAACAATGTCGCCAGCTTGGCACGATTCGGTGGAGCAACAGCCAGATCATCCAGCTCAACTCCTACATCGACCTGATCGTCAAGAGCCACCAAACGGTAGGAAAGCCGCGCATCATCGGCAAATTCGATCAGGTTTTCACGGCGTTTAGTCTGTTTGACTTCATGGGCATTTTTTAGCACCCCTTCCAAATCGCCATAAGCTTCGAGCAGTAACACGGCAGTTTTCGGACCAATGCCGGGCACACCGGGAATATTATCGGCCGAATCACCGGCCAGCGCCAACAGATCATGAATGCGGTTCGGTTCAACACCCCATTTCTCTTTGACTTCTTCCGGGCCGTAATCTTTTTTGCGCATCGTATCGAGCATCCAGATGCGTTCATTGATCAACTGCATCAAGTCCTTATCGGTCGAGACCATGGTTACATCCCAACCCTTGGCTTCGGCCTGACGCGCCAGCGTGGCGATAACATCATCCGCCTCATAATCCTCGATGCAGATGCGATTCAAATTAAATCCATCGGTGACTTCAAACACAGACGGCCATTGCGCAGCTAAATCTTCCGGCATGGGCGGGCGATGGGCTTTGTAGGCCGGATACATGCGGTTGCGAAAGGTACCGCCCTTGGGATCAAACACCACCGCGACATGGGTGGGGCTCAGATCTTTAAGGATGCTGCGCAACATTTGCACATAACCGAACACAGCATTGGTCGGTTCACCCTTCGAGTTGGCAAGATTATGGCGCACGGCATGAAAGGCGCGGAAAACGTAATTGGGTCCATCAATCAATACTAAATGAGGCATGGCGATACGCTGCCTGTCAGGCAGACAAGGTCAAACGAAGAATAAACGCAGGTATCGGATAGTGGTGAGCTGAATAGCGCCTCTCCCCCCCCATCATAATGAGCTTTGGATATTTTTTACCGCAGCACCCCAGGGTGGTCTCTCTTGCTGCGCAATCACCTTCAGTACGCAGAGTAAATCAAGAGCAAAATCTCTATGTGATGATTGTTAAGGCCTTTCCTCTGCGTACTTCGCGTCCTCTGCGGTGCAAGGTTTTGAATCTGTTATTCAAGAGTTACTTTAAGCAACACCCTGCGATTTGAGGTATTCTTCATAACTGCCGTGATAATCCACAATGCCTGCCGGTGTGAGTTCGATAATACGGGTGGCAACGGAGGCAATCAGTTCACGATCGTGGCTGACAAAAATCAGTGTGCCCGGATAATTTTCCAGAGCTATATTCAGTGATTCAATGAATTCCATATCCATGTGATTGGTCGGTTCATCGAGCAGCATGACATTGGGGTTCTGGAACATGAACTTGCCAAACAGCATGCGGCCTTTTTCACCACCGGAGAGTGCTTTGACGGATTTATTAATATCATTTTGAGAAAACAGCATGCGACCGAGATTGCCACGCACTTCCTGTTCGCCATGCTCTTCCCGCTTCCATTGTGCCATCCAGTCAAACAGCGACACATCCTCGGCAAAATCAGCCGAATGATCCTGAGCATAATAACCCAGCTTCACATTTTCCGACCATTTGATTTCACCCGAGCTTGGCTCCAAGTCTCCGGCCAGACAACGCAGCAAGGTGGTTTTACCAATGCCGTTGGGGCCAATGACAGCCACACGTTCACCGACGGGAACCATTATATCAAAGTTTTCAAACAACAACTGATCATCAAAGCCTTTGCTCAAGGCGTTGAGTTTAAGGGCAACACGAAACAGCTTTTTATCCTGATTAAAGCGCATGTAGGGGCTGACACGGCTGGAAGGTTTAACTTCGTCGAGTTTGATTTTATCCAGTTTTTTGGCGCGCGATTGTGCCTGCGTGGCTTTGGATGCATTGGCCGAGAAGCGACGCACAAAAGCCTGCAGCTCCTGAATCTCTTCGGTCTTCTTGGCATTGGCTGTCAGCAACTGCTCCTGAACTAGGGCTGATGCTTCCATATAATCATCATAACTACCCGGATACAAACGCAGTTCACCATAATCCAGATCGGCCATATGGGTGCATACACTGTTGAGAAAATGGCGATCATGGGAAATAATAATCATCGTACTCTTGCGTTCGTTGATCACTCCTTCGAGCCAGCGAATAGCATTCAGGTCGAGGTTATTGGTTGGCTCATCAAGCAGAACGATTTCCGGATCACCAAACAAAGCCTGCGCCAGCAGTACACGCAGCTTCAAGCCCGGAGCAATGGATTTCATCAGCTTATAATGAGCTTCGACCGGGATACCCATTTCGATCAGCAAATCACCGGCATTTGGCTCCGCACTGTAGCCATCCAAATCGGCAAACTCGCTTTCCAGATCACCGGCGCGCATGCCATCTTTTTCACTTAGTTCTTCCTGAGAATAGAGATGATCACGCTCTTCTTTTATTTTCCACAGCTGTTCATGCCCCATCATGACCGTATCGATGACACTGAACTCTTCAAAGGCGAAATGATCCTGACGCAGTTTACCTAGCCGCTGATGTTCGCCAATACTGACGTGGCCGGAGGTAGGCTCGAGATCACCACCCAGAATTTTGATCAAGGTCGATTTGCCGCAACCATTGGCACCAATCAAACCATAACGATTGTTATCACCAAATTTGACTGAAATGTTTTCAAACAGGGGTTTATCCCCGAATTGCATAGTAATACCGGATGTAGAGATCATGGAAGTTCGCCTGTGAAACAAAATAGTTTAACCATGCAACAGTCTTTTATAGCACAGCTTGAAAAGTGGCGCAGCTTAGTGCAGGTCGTGAGATATACAAGCTGACATCAATGGGGAAGGCGATTGAGACATACACCCCTCACGCCAATATGGGCTCAAAAAAACACAAGGGCACAAGCTTTCGCTTGTACCCTTGCACTCAGGCCACCTCATACCAAGAGGGGAGGAGGAGATGGTGGCGGCCTGAAATCAAATCAATAAAAGTAATATCTTGCACTCAAGGTGAAAATGCTGGTTTGAAGCTCCTTTGCGTGAATCACTGGAGCGTACTCTAAGCATGAAGCTGAAACGAAGCTGAACGCGATTAAAAATTACTATCCGGCTGTAATTGATGAAGATATGTACCATGCAACCCAAACAGCCAAAAAGCAGCGAATGAAGGTACGGGGGCGATATCCAAATGATCCGTTGCGCATCCATTGGACAAAAGAGCGTGATAACCTGCCAAAAGAGAGAAAGAAGCTGATTGCAGAAATCAATCAGTATGTAGAAGCGTATGTGAAATGCGGTGCGGTAAAAAACCGTGATGATGTTCTGGAGTTACTGCATTCAATGGGGTACGCCACCCCGCGAGTTAGCAAGGATTTTATCACCATTGAAAAGCCGGACTGGAAGCGTGGAAGCCGTCTCAAAGGGGCTGCATACAAAGCTTCATTTGCAGGCTTTGTTGAACCATCGGAGCCGGAACAAAGTGAATCAGAGCGACTGGTGGAACTTCAACAGCAGCTTGATGATATTGATAAACATCGACGGACTTGTTTTGAAAAACATTTCAGACCAGTAAAAGCTATCACCCAAAATAAAAAACAGGATAAGCCAAGCCATGCGTCTGTCTCCGCCACCCCTGACACTGTAAGCGACCAGCAGTACTTTAACGCAAGCTATCCATCTTATGGCACTCCCAATGATTGGAAGCCCAAAAGCCCCATGAAGGCCAAGGTAAGCGCTCCAAGAGATCATGTGGCACAAGAACAGCATCAACATTCTGGCTCAGGCTTTGTAAAGCCGTCGCATCGCATTCGAATCGTGGATTTATGCGAGTTTGATAACGATTCGCAAATATGGGCATATCGAGCCTTCCCCCACATATATGTAACCGACCTTGATACTCGGATTACACACCAAGGCACGGAATCTGAATGGAAACTGGCCGCTGCACTGGCGGAGGCCAAAGGGTGGGAAACTGTCCGGTTAGATTGTTCGAGCATGGAGTCAGCAAAGCTGGCGATTAAGCACCATCGAACTTTTGGCATTGAAATCACGGCAATCACGATCAATGGCATAGATGGTGAAAGAGAACTATCGAAACACGAATTAAATCAATTATTGGAGAAGGATCATGAACAAAGAAATAGAATTATTGAGAGCAAAGGCGTTTGCGACGATGGAGCAGAACATGGCAAAGATATTTCAGGAGATGGAACAGATACGGAGCGACAACAGAGAGCTGGACAAATCTGTGGCCGCATTGCTGACGACTGTCGAGGCCTACGGAAAGGCCAACAGCGAAGCCAGAAAGCAAATGCAGGCATATCAAAGGCAATTATTGCAGTTGATGAAGTCGGAGCAGCAATCAAGCGATGGGGCATCCCCGGAATTAAATGATGTTGCTACTGGAATCAGTCGATAGAAAGTATCATGATGCACGTTCAGAAAAAATGCATGAATTGAGCGGGATAATATTATAATCAATGGGGGGGGCAGACTCGATTGATTTAAAGTATTCATAATTAATCCTTTTATCTTCATATGATAGGCTGATAAATACATATGGAAATAACACTACTAAATATCAATCGAGTCCGACCCCATTGATACATTGATATTGATGAAAAAGTCAAAAGCGGACTTGACCCCTTTTTCCGTGCCGTTAGCTAATACCTAAGCCTCAAGAGAGAACTATGGATTTTAATGAATATGATAATAATGGGCGCACACCATTAATGAATGCGGCTATTACTGGTGATTATGATGAGGTCAAGCGACTGATAGAATTTGGGGCTAATCCAAATATTACTGATGATAATTTTAGCACAAGTAAAGCGGCTGCGTATTCCGGTCCAACGCGACAGGCGATTCCGATTGAATGCGACACCCGAT
>CAYOTF010000062.1:0-14116 GCA_964406805.1 uncultured Zetaproteobacteria bacterium
CCCAGAGTATCAAGGATTTTATGGCGTACACATTCATCTTCGTAACGCAAACCGCCTTCATTCACCACGCGGTGGGTATCGAGCACGATGGCATTTTCCAATGAGCCACCCAATGCCAGACCTGCCTTTTGCAAGGCTTCAACTTCATGCAAGAAACCGAAGGTGCGGGCACGGGAAATTTCACGTGTATAAGCCTGACGTGAAAAATCAATACTGACCTTACGTTTACGCAGTAGCGGATGATCATAATCCAGCAAATATGAAATCTTGAATCCAGCCGCCGGATAAAGAGCACAGCGTTTGTTGCCATCGTTGACTTCAACATGTTTGAGAATACGTAATACTTTTTTTGCAGCCGACTGCTCACGAATGCCGGCACATTGAATCAAGAACACGAAGGGAGCCGATGAACCATCCATGATCGGCACTTCAGCGCCGCTAACTTCAATGCGTGCATTATCCACACCAAGGCCTGCGAGAGCGGACAAAAGGTGTTCAACGGTCGACACCTGTGCATCACCTTTACCAATCGTGGTGCACAAACGTGTATCGGTGACATATTCGGCTCTGGCCGGGAATTCAACACCCAAGTCGGAACGAATAAAACTAATGCCGGCATTTTCTTCTGCCGGATGCAGGATAAGCTCAATCTTTCGACCGGAATGCAAACCAATACCGCTGCAGCGTATCGAATGATCCAGTGTGCGTTGTGCTATCATCAATGCCTCCTTCAATGGCTTCTTCATGGCTTAATCGTGCCAATCATCAGCCGCTTGTTTATGCGGCGAAGCTTGCTGGGAATGTACAAATCACTGTGACTTGCATCACTGAAAGCACTGCTTTAAGCACGCCCATTACCCGACAAGATCGGAATCCTGCCATAAATACCCATAAAACAACAATCGCAAAATGATTTCCATGCAACTTATTCAATTCATCCCTCCCCTGAGACTCCCTGGACGAGGAGAATCAGGGGAAAGTGAATCACACACACGTTTGTTTCAGACCTTTTACTTAATCCGCCTGACGGCGCAGAAAGGTAGGCACGGCAAATTCATCATCGTTAAAGCCGATCTGCTCGAACGACTGCGGTTGTGCCTGCTGCGCTGCGGCAGGCTGCTGCTGTAGCGCTGGCATTTGCTGTGCCGGTGGCGCTGCAACAATAGGCTGGATGTTTGGCATGCGTTGTGCGGCGACGGCAGTCGGATGCTCCTTTTCCATGTGAGCAAGATGCACAGATGATTCACCCGATAGACCCGTTGCAACCACGGTCACACGAATGCTGTCATCGGCTTCCTGATCATAAACCATGCCGCAAATGATGTTGGCATCTTCATCGGCCATGTTATGAATAATCGAAACCGCTTCATCATATTCGGCCAGCGTCATGTCTTCATTGCCGGTCACATTGACCAGAATACCCTGTGCACCGTGAATATCGATATCTTCAAGTAACGGAGAAGAAATCGCCCGCTCCGCCGCTTCAATCGCACGGCTCTCACCGGTTGCCGAACCTGAACCCATCATGGCCACACCGCGTGTTTCACTCATCACCGCTTTCACATCGGCGAAATCCACATTCATATAACCGGTGTGGGTGATCAATTCGGCAATACCACGTACCGCTTGCAACAATACATCATCGGCTTTGCGAAAGGCTTCCAGCATGGTGGTGTTTTTACCCACCGCGCCAATCAGCTTCTGATTCGGGATGGTGATCAGCGTATCAACATATTTACGCAGTTCTGCGATGCCTGCATCGGCCTGCTTCATGCGACGACGGCCTTCAAAAGCGAATGGTTTGGTGACAACGGCAACGGTTAAAACGCCCAGTTCACGTGCTACTTCTGCAATCACCGGTGCAGCCCCCGTACCTGTACCGCCACCCATACCAGCGGTGATGAATACCATATCGGTATCCTGCATAAATTCAGCCATGCGCTGACGCTCGGATTCTGCCGCTTCACGGCCAACCTGCGGATTCGCTCCAGCACCAAGGCCGCGTGTAATATCTGCGCCAAGCTGCAATTTACTGTCTGCCATATTGCGTTCAATGGCCTGTGCATCGGTATTGGCGACGATAAATTCCACGCCGCGCAATTTCTGACTGATCATATTGTTCAGCGCATTACCGCCGCCGCCACCAACGCCAATGACCTTAATCTTGGCCGATTGCGCTGCTGTATCCTCGAATGTAAATAATGTTGCCATGCCTTCCTCCTGTGCTTCCCGTGTGTGTGTTGTGTGTTCATATTTTGTGTTCGTTTTATTTGCTGTTGTTGTCTATGTCGTGCTGTCTTGGTTGTGTTACGATGTATCTCCGAACCAGCTTCGCATGCGTGTCCATACGCGCGAAAACATGTTTCGGTCTGTGGATTTAATCGGTTGTGAGTTTTGTCTATAACGATGGCCGTACAAAATCAGGCCAACACCGGTAGCATACATCGGGCTCGACACCACATCGGCCAGACCGCCAACGCCGACTGGCCTGCCCAAACGAACCGGCATATCGAACACGTCTTCAGCCAGTTCAACCATGCCTTCGAGCAGCGATGAGCCACCGGTGAGTACCATGCCTGCGGCGACCAGTTCCTGATAACCGGAGCGCTGCAATTCATCGCGCACCATTTCGAACATCTCCTCGACCCGTGGTTCGAGAATCTGCGCCATCACCTGACGTGGCATCGGACGCGGAGCGCGGCCACCCACGCTGGGGATTTCAATCTGATCTTCCGGTGGCACCAGGGATGTCATGCACGCACCATATTTGCGTTTCAGCTGATCGGCTTCTCGTGCCGATGTGCGCAGGCCAATGACCAAATCATTGGTCAAATGATCACCACCAATCGGGATCACATGGGTATGCCTGATCGAACCGTTGAGAAAAATCGCCACATCGGTTGTGCCGCCGCCGATATCAACCAGCACCACACCCATATCTTTTTCATCCTGCATCAATACCGCTTCGCTCGAAGCCACCTGTTCCAACACCATGTCGGAAACATCCAGATCGCAGCGATTGCAGCATTTGATAATATTCTGAGCCGATGACACCGCTCCCGTCACCACATGCACTTTGGCTTCCAAACGCACACCGGACATACCGATCGGTTCACGAATACCATCCTGATTATCGATAATGTATTCCTGCGGCAAAATATGCAGCACCTTCTGATCGGCCGGAATATTCATAGCGCGCGCCGCATCAATCACCCGATCCACATCTTCACGACCCACTTCGTTGTTCTTCGTCGCCACCACACCGTGACTGTTGTAACCACGGATATGTGAGCCTGCGATACCGGTGAACACCGATTGAATATCCACACCGGCCATTAGTTCTGCTTCTTCCACCGCCAGCCGAATCGATTCCACCGTGCTTTCGATATTCACCACCACGCCCTTGCGCAAACCGCGCGAAGGGTGAGTGCCCATGCCTATGATATCGATTTTTCCGTCCGGACCCGCTTCAGCCACAATGCAGGCGATTTTGCTGGTACCAATATCGAGTCCAACCAGCACCTGATCATGTTTGGCCATCAAATCACCCCCCCATGTCCGGCTGGTCGCACAAACCAGCGCGATTGCAGTCGCGCATCAATGCGCCAGTATCGTTTGCTCCAGCGCGGTTGTTGCATGAAGTTGTTGATATGATTGATCACGTTGACCTCGTTACTCTGCGGAATCAGCCATGAGACACCGCGTGAAAAATAAATTTGCCAATGTTGGTTGGCAGTTCGAATCTCGCTCAACGATGCCAGCTTGTTATCACCTTGCTGTGCTATCGCATCCAGCATCTGTTTTACGTCTGCCAACTCATCCTGGTTGACCCGCAACAAGGGCAAATCCGGTGATTCGCCTTTGTTTAATAAACGATAAGCAACACCAAGCTCATCAAACAAATGCAGCTGCCCTTGTTCATCCTGCCACAATGCAGTTGGCACCCGCGCATCAGCCTCGATACGCATCTGATCCGGCAAGATGCGTGTAATGCGCACCGCTTCCAAATCAGGAATATTCGCCAACCATTGACGACGCAGCAGATCCGGCTGCATGCTGATGAAATCCTTCGCAGGCATGGCGGCCAATTGCGCTTCAATAGCGGATTTGATGCCGGCATCGGCGACAATGTCCCAGTGTTTGGTGCTCCATCGTTCATTCAACCACAGCGTGCTGCTGAGTGTGAAGGCCAGCATCACGGCAAACATCAGCATGCGTCCGATACGTTTAAAGTTACGCTGCCGCGATTGCTTGTTCAGCTCAGGGTTTGTGCGGCGTTGATTGGAACGGCTCATGCGCCTCCTCCTGCGCGATTCATCGCCGGGTCACGTTCACACCGGCTATGTTCAAGCCCTGCATGCTCAATCATAGACAAACACAGGCTGCCAAAATCAATGCCTGCTGCGGCGGCGGCCTTGGGCAACAAGCTGGTTTCAGTCATGCCGGGAATCGTATTAATTTCCAGAATTAATGGCTCACCACCGGAGTCTACAATCATATCCACACGCGGCGCACCCGTGCAGCCGGTTGCAGTCACAGCCTGTTCCGCCCGCTGCATGCAATAGGCCAGCGTTTCAGCTGGTAAGCGTGCCGGACAAAAATATTCGGTTGCACCGAGCGTGTATTTGGAGGCGTAATCGTAAACACCGGAATGGGGTACTACCTCCACCGGCATCAAGGCTTTGCCATTTAATACCGACACGGCGATTTCCACACCCTTGACCGGCAATTCTGCCATCCACTGCGTAGCGTCATCCAGGTTCAATGCCGTCCAATCAGATACTGACTTCAGGTGATGCAGACCAATACTGGAACCTTCCGAGACCGGCTTAATAAACACCGGATAACGGATCGGGCCATCGGCTGCGATGGCAATATCAATGGGGGTTTTCAGACCAGCCGCTTGCAACACCTGCTTGCACAGTAATTTATCCATGCACAATGCCGAAGCTGTGACACCGGAACCGGTATAAGGCATGGCCATGGTTTCCAACAAACCCTGCACACAACCATCTTCACCGAGCGTACCGTGCAAGGTAATAAAGGCTGTTTGAATATCCGCCGCCAAAATACTGGCCGCCCAATTATCCGTCAAATCAATGCCGATCGCATCAACACCACGCGACTGCAAGGCGTTCAACACTGCCGCACCGGATTTCAACGAAATCTCACGTTCGGCGGACAAGCCACCCATCAATACACCCACCCGACCCTCAGCAGAAGATATGGAATAAACTGACGAAACAGATGAAACAACAGCCACGCTCATGATTCTCCTCCGCCTGCAGATGTGTCGGAATCGGCAATCACACGCACTTCCGGCTCCAGTTCAATGCCGCTCTGCTGCTGCACCAAGCTCTGGGCATGCTCAATCAAGGCCACGATGTCGGCACAACTTGCATCACCCTCATTAACAATGAAATTGGCATGTTGATCGGAGAAACGTGCGCCACCAATGCTGAAACCTTTTAATCCGGCCGCTTCGATTAAGCGGGCGGCATGATCACCGGCTGGATTCTTGAACACCGAACCGCAATTGGGCTGCGATAACGGCTGTGTCGCCGAGCGCCGCATACGCATACTGCGTATGCGTTCACGTATCTGCTCGGGATGATCGGTGCGCAAATCAAAGCTGGCCGACAGAATCAAACTACCGCTCGGCAGATCGCTGTGGCGATAACGGATATTCAACGCATCGGCAGTGATTTTTTGCACCTCACCGCTTGGCAATAGCACCTCGATAGAACTCAATGTGTCGGACACCTGCTGCGCAAAACAACCCGCATTCATAGCAACGCCGCCACCCACATCACCGGGTACGGTAGCCATAAACTCGCAACCGGTTAAACCATGTTCGGCGCATTGACGCGCCACACGGCTCATACGCGCACCCGCCTCCGTCGTTAATCTGCAGCCATCAATCGCAACCCTGTTGAGCTGGCCCAAATCAATCACTATGCCATCAAAACCAGCATCCGAAATCAGCATATTACTGCCGCGTCCGAGTGGCAGCATGGCAATACCTGCAGGCAAAAGCTGCATGCTGGCAATCATAGATGCACGATCATGTGGACGAAAAAACCAGCGTGCCGCACCACCCACCATCAGCGTGGTATGCCGCGCCATAGGTTCATGCTCCAGCAATGTACCCAGCTCACGGATTGGCTGAATCCAATCACGGCTTATGGCATCAGCAGCTTGCCTGCTCAGATTTGCATGGACGTTGGTCATCATGCCCCTGCCTCGCGTATTTGATTGGCCAGGCTGCCAATCGAGCCTGCGCCCATCATCAATACGATATGGCCGGCTTGCAAAGCGTGTTCGGCGCACTGTTTTGCAGCATCCAGATCATCCACCAGACTCACACCGCGATGACCACGAGCGAGCATGCCCTGTTGCAAGGCGCGGCTGTTAATGCCTTCAATGGCCGCTTCACTGGCAGCATAAATCGGCAACAGCGCCACGTCATTGGCGCTATCAAATGCGCCCATAAACTCATCCATCAAGTCGCGTGTGCGGGTAAAACGATGCGGCTGAAAAATGGCCGTAATATGGCGATCCGGCCAGCAATCCCGTGCAGCAGTCAAGGTGGCCATCACTTCTTTGGGATGATGGGCATAATCATCCACCAATATGCCATCACCACAGTCGGTGCGTTGAAAACGCCGTTGAATGCCTTCAAACGATGCTAGCGACTGACGAATGGTTTCAATATCAATGCCAATATCGAGTAACACAGCGATTGCAGCCAAGGCATTTTCAGCATTGTGACGACCCGGCATGGGCAAATGAAACGAGCCTAAATCACCCGACTCACGACTAGCGACGCTGAATTGTTGACCCTGAGCATCAGCCTCAGAGTGCAACAAATGAATGTCGGCCTGCGGGCTACTGCCGTAAGTGGTGACGGGCTTATGCAAGGAAGCACGCAATGTCGCCACATTCGGATGTTCGTGATGCAATACCACGCGGCCATAAAACGGCACCAAATTCACAAACGTCGCAAATGCCTGCATCAGCGTATCAAAATCGCCATAATGATCCAGATGTTCGGGATCGATATTACTAACCACAGCTATGGTTGGTGACAAGCGCAAAAAGGAACCATCCGACTCATCCGCTTCAGCCACCAGCCATGGACTAGCTCCAAGCCGGGCATTGTTGCCACAAGCGGTCAAACGACCGCCAATCACATAGGTTGGATCCAGCCCCGCAGTCTCCATGCCGTGCGCAATCAAGGAGGTCATGGTGGTTTTGCCATGACTACCGGCCACCGCAATGCCCTGTTTCATGCGCATCAGTTCGGCCAGCATATCAGCACGTGGAATCACCGGCACACCGTGTTTCTGTGCCGCTGCGATTTCCGGATTACTGGCATCAATGGCGGATGAAACCACCACCACCTGTGCATCGCCTAAATTCTCAGCCGCATGCCCAACATGCACATCAATACCCAAAGCACGCAGCCGTTTCACATTCGGGCTAAGCGCTGCATCACTGCCTTGCACACTGAAACCCTGATTATGTAATAGCTCGGCGATACCGCTCATACCGATGCCACCGATACCGATCAGGTGGATATGTTGAACACGTGTTTTCATGCGTCCACCCCCGCTTTTTGCGACGCATCAAGCTTGGCAGCGACGTTAAAGACCAGACCCGGCAAATAATCAGCCAACACCTGCAATTGTTTATCCCGTGCTTCATAAGGCGCTTTTTTCATCGCCGCCTGACTCATGCGGTTCAAGGCATCGTGATCAAATAACAATGTTTCAATTTGTTCCGCCAGTGATTCCCGGCTCAAGGCTTTCTGATCCAGCACAATCGCCGCACCCGTTTCAGCCAGCGCATTAGCATTGTGCCGCTGATGATCATCGGCGGCATGCGGCAAAGGTACAAACAGCGTTGGCAGACCACAGCAGGCCGATTCACTGACTGTCATTGCACCGGCGCGCGCCACCATCAAGGTGCCGCTGCCATAAAAAGCCGCCATATCATCACAAAAGGGCAAGACTTCAGCCTTAATATCGGCCTCGGCATACATCGCCTGCACCGCGTTCAATGTGGCCGGATCCGCACCCACAATATGAGTAACTCTAAAATCACGACCTTCGCGTGCCAACAGCTGGCACGCTTGTGGTACGGTTTGATTCAACACCCGCGCACCTTGCGAACCACCAAGCACCAGCAAACGTACTGGTGCATGCGCTTGCCAGCGTATGGCTGCAATATTTTCCCGCACAATATTACCGGTAATAATGCGGTGAATGCGCTGGCTTAAATGATCATTGGCCGCAGCAAAACCGAGCATCATGGCAGCAGAGAAACGAGCAAGCGTACGATTTACCATGCCGGGCATGGCGTTTTGTTCATACAAGACAACAGGAATCCGACTGATCATTGCGGCTGCAACACCGGAGATACTGGCATAACCACCCACACCAACCAACACATCAGGACGCTCCGCTTTCCAGGCTCGACGAATTGCAATCACAGCCTTGGGTAACTCCCAAAGCAACACACGCAAACGCTGCAACAGGCTCGCACCATTGACACCATGCATGGCCAGCAACTGCACACTTTCACCGCGCTCGGGCAAGAGTTTCGCTTCCAGACCACGTTCAGCGCCAATAAAGACTACACGCAAATTCGGCCACTCGGCTCGCGCCGCATCCGCCAAGGCCAAAGCGGGCATAACATGGCCACCTGTGCCACCGCCGGCAATGCAGAGTAAAGGTTCGCGATTCAAAACAACGCCTCCGCTCTTTCTGCGCCCATGGCGGGTGTGGAAACTGATGCTTTGCCGCCTGTTTTTTTCGCTGGCCGTTTCGACGCACGTTTTTCATGGCGCTTATTGCCCGGCATATGGCGCTGCACCGATAACACCAGACCCAATAAAATACATTCACCAAACAACGCACTGCCACCATACGATACAAACGGCATCGGCATGCCCTTGGTTGGCAACAAGCCCATCGCCGCTCCGAGATTAATCATCAGAGCCGTACCGAGGGTCACCGTGCAACCGATAATAAGCAGACGGGAAAACATATCATCCACCCGAATCGCAAACCAGAGCGCCCGCCCCAACAAGGCGGTAAACACAATCAACAAAACCAGAATACCGACCAAACCCAGTTCTTCACCAATGCTGGCGGAAATAAAATCGGTAAAGACTTCCGGTAAATAAAATAACTTCTGAACACCTTGGCCGACACCTGTGCCAAACAAGCCACCACTGCCAAAGCCCATCAACGATTGCACCAGTTGATAACCGCTGCCATAGCGATCATCCCACGGATCCATAAAGCTGGTTAAACGCTGCATGCGGTACGGTGCAGCCACTATCGCAATGCCAGCCAGCGGAATGAAGCTGAGCAGCATGATGCACATGTGACGCAGCGGTACACCGCCAACAAACCACAACGCAAAACAAACCGATGATAATAACACCGCACTGCCAAAGTCCGGCTGCAACAGCAGCAGCCCCAGTGCTGCACCCAAGACCACCAGCATCGGCGCAAGCCCGGTGGAAAATCGCTGCAAACGTTCGGGGAACGAACCCATATAATATGCCATGTACACAATCACGGCTGGCTTCATCAGTTCGACCGGCTGCAAAGTGAGTCCAAAAAAGGAGAACCAGCGCTGTGCGCCATTGATTTCTCGTCCCATCCCCGGAATCAATACCGCAACCAACAGTATAAAACCCAACCCGAGCAACGGCAACGCCACCGCGCGCCACCAGTTCACATCAATACGGGATAAGCCCCACATGATCAACAGACCAATCGGAATATAAACCAGCCAATGGCTGATAATGCGCAGCGGATCACCATAACGGACTTCAGCCACACTGATACTGGTGCTATAGACCATTAAGATACTAAAGCACAGCAATGCAACCACGCAACCGGTCAAGATCGGATCCAATGGAGCCAGTGTTTTCACACTTGCCCGGCTCATGTCTCAGGCTCGTTGTCCAGCTCTGCAATGGCTTGCACAAAAGCCTCACCGCGCTGGATATAATTTTTAAACTGATCCTGACTCGCTGCTGCTGGCGAGAGCAATACCGGCACACCACTTTGCATCTGCGCCGCCTGTTTAACAGCCTGCTGAATGGTTTTAACAAACTTATACGATACGCCGGCTAAATCGGCCAAGACCGTAAACGGTTTTACATCCGTTCCGATAATAAACATGTATTCAACATGATGGGCAACGGCATCGTTCAACGTCGCAACATCGAGCCCTTTACGTACCCCGCCACAAATCCAGATGACCTGATGAAAGGATGTTAAAGCAGCGCTAGCCGCGGCCGGATTGGTTGCCTTGGAATCATTGAACCATTCGCGTCCAGCAATCACACCCAGCGATTGCAAACGATGCGGCAAGCCCCGGAACGAGGTCAGTGATTGACGAATCACGCTGGTCGTCAAACCAAAATCTGCCGCAGCTTGTGCAGCAACAGCCAGATTCAAATGTTGATGCACACCGCGCGCCGGCAAGTCATCGGAATCCACACGCTGAACATCATCATAATGATGCCAGAACACATGCCATGAAGCATCATCATGCAGCTGCACACCCGCATCCAGATCATGTTCCGATCCAACACCAAAACGGCGCACAAACACCTGCCGCTGCTGCAATGATTCGGCCAAAGCATCCCAGCAACGATCCGCCGGCAACATGGTTTTATCATTTTTACCCTGCTTGGCAAACAAACGTAACTTGGCGGCTTCATAGGCGGCCATATCCGTATGCATATCAGCATGATCGGGCTGTACGTTTAACAACGCCGCCCAACGCGGCCGAATCGGATTGGCGCGTTCAATCTGAAAACTGGATAACTCCAATACCACGCGAGACGGTGGTGTTTCATCCAGCAAGTCCAGCATCGGCGTACCAATATTACCGCCAACTTCAATGCCTCCGGGCAATACATCGAGCATGGTGCTGATCAACGATACCGTAGTGGTTTTGCCATTGGTGCCGGTAATGGCAATCAAATCACCCTGATAACGCTCAGCGAACAGCTCCAGGTCACCATACATCGGCACCTTGGCAAGGCGCAGCGCTTCAAGCACTGGATGATGCCAATTCACACCCGGACTAACGATGAGTCGGGAAAAATGTCGCAACACATCCCCATCCAGCGCACCCAAATGCAGTTCGATGTTCAACTCGGTTGATGCCGTGCCTGATTCATCAAAGGCCTGACAATCGAGTCCCTGATCAATCAGATATCGCGCCACCGACTGACCGGTTTTTCCCATGCCAATAATGGCCGTCGCATTGGCGCGATCAGCGGTTGGCTGCGTCACTTTCACGATTCCTGTCATCGGATTTTCAAGGTGGACAACGCCACCAGCGCCAAAATCAATGAAATAATCCAAAAACGCACAATCACTTTCGGTTCAGGCCAACCCTTCAATTCATAATGGTGATGAATCGGAGCCATGCGGAATACCCGTTTACCGGTCAGCTTAAAGCTGGCCACTTGCACCATCACCGAAACGGCTTCGAGCACAAACAGGCCGCCGGCAATGGCAAATAAGAACTGCTGATGCACAGCACATGCCACAAAACCCAACGCACCGCCGAGAGCCAGCGCACCCACATCCCCCATAAACACCTGGGCGGGATACGAATTGAACCATAAGAAGCCTAAACAACTGCCCACCAGCGCGCCGCAGAACACCGCCAATTCACCGGAGCCCGGCACAAAGGGGATCATCAAATAAGCCGAGAACTTGGCATGACCGGCCAAATACACCACCACGGCCAAGGCGCTCGCCACCATGAATGTGGGCGCCACAGCTAGGCCATCGAGTCCATCGGTTAAATTCACCGCATTGGATGCACCGACCAGCACAAACACCACAAACACGGCATAAAACCAGCCCATATCCCATTGTGTGTTCAAAAATGGCACATCGACAATCGGATCAGTCATGATCATCAAACCGGCCGCCGCAATGCCTCCGAAAAAACATTGCAACAATAGCTTCCAGCGACCAGCCAAGCCCTTGGGGTCGTGACGGATTATTTTTAAATAATCATCCCACCAGCCAATCATGCCGTAACCGAGTGTGACCATCAGCGCCAGCCAAACGAAACCATTGGTTAAATCCGCCCACAACAAGGTTGTGATGGTTAACGAAAATAGAATCAACAGGCCACCCATGGTTGGCGTACCCTGTTTGATCAAATGGGTTTTAGGGCCATCAGAGCGGATCGGCTGTCCTTTACCCTGATGTGCGGCCAGCCAGCGGATAAACCATGGCCCCAACACCCAGCACAGCACCAAGGAAGTCACCAGCGCGTACACGGTACGGAAGGTGATATATTGAAACAGATTGAAAAACGAATACTGATCAGCCAGCGGATACAGCAGATTATACAGCATGCATCACCTCCGGCTGACGTAACAGCGCCACTATTTTTTCCAAACCCATGCAACGGGATGCTTTAATCAATACGATATCGTGCGCAGCAAACGACACATCCGCCAACGCAGCCGAAGCATCTTCTGTTGTGGCAAACCACTGTGCTGCGCTATATTGCTTCGCCAATACCTGCATACGTGCACCAATGAGATAAATAACATCCAACTGACTCAAATCCAGCCCGGCATGTGCGGCATCTGATGATTCACCCAATTCAGCCATATCACCGAGTACTGCGATTTTTTTACCGTCCATCGCCGCCAGCGTATCAATGGCCGCCTGCATGGAAACCGGATTAGCGTTGTAACAATCATCGAGAATCAGACAAGTATTTTTACCCGCCACAACTTGCAAACGCCCGGCTTGTGGTTGCCAGCCAGACAATGCGGCAAGCACACCTGATAAAGAAACAACATCGTCACCGGCATTCAGATGACGCAGCATAATAGCCGCTGCAAAGGCTAAATTCGCAGCCCAATGTGCGGCCGGTAACGTCAGTATCATGGCTGCCTGTTGACCCTGATAGCTCAGCGATAGCTCGCAGCCGTCCAGATTCCAATCCACACATTCATCGTTATCGCCATCAACCGACATACTCTGGCTTGTCAGCGCGATACCATTGGCCTCAAACAAATCCGCAACACCCGCTCCCAACGCGCACCACTCAGCACCCTCCAGCAACAAGGCCTTTTCCCTGACCACACCGGACAAACCACCAAGACCCTCAGCATGCGCTGCCGTCATACCGGTCAAAACAGCAATATCCGGCTCTACCATCGCTGCCAAACGCGCCATCTCACCAGTCTCACTAATACCGCATTCAATAATCGCGATATCCGTTTCCTGCGGCACAGCCAACAGGGTTTGCGGCACACCAATCAAATTATTGAGATTGGCATGGGTAGCCGCGACCTTGAAATTCAAGACCGAAAAACCTGTTTCCAGCATTGATCGTAAACTGGTTTTAGCGTACGAACCGCTGATCGCAATCACCGTAGTATCCACCAGCCGGCTGCGCCAGGCATGAGCAATGTTACCAAAGGCCTGCAAGGTATCGTCCACTTCCAGCACACTGTTGTGTAAATCCAAGTCTGCCCATAGCCGCACGCCGGCCTTATCACCGATCAATGCCATGGCGCGCCCCGCCACCGATGCAGCAAACGCATGACCATCAAAATGTGGCCCGCGCAACGCCAGAAACACCTCTCCAGCCTTCAACGCACGCGTATCGGTACTCACCATACTCACCGCTTCCGGCACAAGCCCATGCCAGTGGCCACCGGTAGCCGTTTGTATATCCACACCACTCAAGCGCATCTGATCCGCCTGGCATGCAGTTGATGCAAATATTTTTCGGCCATGCTGGCATCGCCCCACGGCAGACGCTGACCGCCAATTTCCATGTAAGCCTCATGACCTTTGCCGGCAATAATCAACACATCACCATCGCCTAAAGCGGCAATGGATTCAGCAATGGCCAGCTCACGATCCAGCTGCAAATGCACTTCTGCCTGATACGGCTGCTGCATACCCAATTCAATTTCCGAGGCAATCACGGCTGGCATTTCCCCGCGCGGATTATCCGAACTGATCCACACCGCATCCGCCAGATTCACTGCAATTTCACCCATCTGAGGACGTTTTTCACGATCACGTTCACCACC
>CAYOTF010000063.1:0-13458 GCA_964406805.1 uncultured Zetaproteobacteria bacterium
ATGCACCATCATTGGAGCGCGGCGTATCATAGGCGGCTCGTCTGGCTGAAAACGACAGCAGTGATGCTTCACCCTTGTACTTCATACCCACATCAAAATTAAAAGGACGGCTTTCTACTTTTTGACTGCCCGCTACCGGGTTGGCTGCCATATCCTGACTGGCCGGCAGACTCACAACATCACCCGTATGATGACGCACACTGGCGAAAAACAGCAACTGCCTATCCTCACCCAGTTTTTCATTGAATATAAAATCAGCACCGATCTGGCCGAAATTACCGCCAACAATCGATGCCAGAGAAGGTGCATCGGCATCGAGGGTGATAATATTGATCACACCTAAAAATGCAGCATTGCCATACAAACTCGCGCCAGGTCCACGCAACACTTCAATACGCTTGATGCTGGCTAAGGAAATCGCATTGGCCGGCACAATCTCTTCAAACATCGGCTCATTCAAACGATGACCATCGCGCAGCAATAAAAATTTATGCGTGGTTGTGGCAAATACACCACGACCAGCTACGACCTTTTCATTGGTATCCTGAATCTCGGTAAAGCCCGGAATAGTCACCAATATATCCATCAAATTGCGCGCACCAAGCGTGCGAATTTGACGGGCTGTAATAATATTCACCACCGCTGGCGCTTCAGAAAAACTTTCTTTTAAACGCGATGCAGATTCCACATAAAGCTCATCGGCTTCAAAAAAGAGTGATAACTCTTCTTGCTCTGCAAACGGTTCCGCCTTTGCCACTTGCGCCATACTTAATGTCAGCGACAAGAACACCATCCATACTACATGCATCCCCTTCCCTCCATAGAACGGTGAAACAATTGTAATTATTCAGCTCGCCACTGATTTATCCGATACTTGCGTTGGAAAATGCCCACTTAACAACTGTAAGTTCCGCTTTTCCGCCTTGGTCTCGAACAAATCAGCAGCAATCTGAACAACCACATTATGATTTGTAACTATGCTGAACAGTTACCTTATTTTTTCATACCTATCAATTGAAACAGTTCCAAACGAGACGATGGATTCTTCAAAAAAGAACCCGTCAGCTTCGATGTAGTTGTCCAAGAATCCGGTTTGTGAATACCCCGATGACACATGCAAAAGTGCTGACACTGGATAATCACCGCCACACCCTTCGGATCCAGCACTTCTTCAATCGCATTGGCAATTTGCATGGTCAGCTTTTCCTGCACCTGGAGCCTTTTCGCATAACCCTCGACCACCCGCGCCAGCTTGGATAAGCCAACCACCCGATCTCGCGGAATATACGCCACATGCGCCTTGCCCACGAATGGCACCATGTGATGTTCACAGTGGCTGTGTACTTCGATATCCGAGACCAATACCACTTCATCATAACCCTCAACTTCTTCAAAGGTTTTGAGCAAATGTTCACGCGGATCTTCCTTATAGCCGGCAAAGTGTTCCGCCATGGCCGAAAGCACGCGCGCAGGTGTTTCCAACAAACCTTCCCTGTTCACATCCTCACCAATATATTCCAGCAGACCGCGCACAAAACCCATCGCCTCAATATTCTTTTCATCTTGGATGTCAAAATCGTCAGTCATAGTCCGTCCTTTTTACATGCGCGTCGATCACATTGGCTACGTTTTATGGTAGCAAGCCGGCAGCTTAGCGCATAAGCCAGACCAATTAAACACAGGATCACTCATGCTCAGCATAGATTTATTGCGTCACGGCGCATTACACGGCGGTATAAAATACCGTGGCCAGACCGAAGCAGAGCTCACTCCAGCAGGACGTGAGGCGATGAATCACGTCTGGCAATCACGGGCTGGATCCGTCGATTGCATCTTCACATCCCCGCTTTCCCGCTGTGCTGAAGCTGCCACAGACTGGGCAAAACAAGCAAACATCCCATGCATAATCGAACCACGCTTAGCCGAAATGCATTATGGAGCTTGGGAAGATAAAACAGCCCCACAGATTGAACACATTTCCCCCGGCATGTTACAGCAATGGCGCAAGGATCCGACAGGCATGCGCCCTCCCGGTGGTGAATCTCCGGAAGAATTGCGCCAACGCATCACATCGTGGTGGCAGGAAACATCAGCAACCAGGCTTAATCAACACATCTTCGTCGTCGGTCATTCCGGCAGCCTGCGCATGCTCATCGCTGTTGCACTGAACCTCCCCATCGCCGCCACCCGCGAGATGGACATGCCTTATGCCAGCTGGAATCGTTTATACCATGATAAGGATAACACGACCTTGCAGACGCAAGATTGACCAGTCTGCAAGCAAACGCGACAGTCTCGCCCAAACGGGCATCGTATAATGGTATTACCCAAGCTTCCCAAGCTTGTGACACGGGTTCGATTCCCGTTGCCCGCTCCACTTCAAGGTGATAAACAAGCTCTTCCGATGGATTATTCTATGAACCCAAACACATACGACATCATCATTATTGGCGCAGGTGCGGCGGGGCTGATGTGTGCGGCAACAGCTGCCGGGCTGGGGAAATCTGTACTGCTGCTGGATCATGCTGAAAAGGCCGGGAAAAAGATTCTCATCTCCGGTGGCGGACGTTGCAACTTCACCAACCGTTTCACCACAGCCAATAACTTTATTTCAAACAATCCTCACTTTTGCAAATCGGCTCTGGCACGCTTCAGTGCGCAAGACTTTATAGATATGGTCGAAGCTGCGGGCATTGCTTACCATGAACGCAAGCATGGGCAATTATTCTGTGATGATTCAGCCAACGACATCCTTGAAATGCTCATGGCTCCCTGCCGCGAACATGGTGTTACCATCCAACTCAACACCAAGGTCAATACCATCACCGAAAAAAACCATCAATTCACGCTAGAGAGTGATCGAGGCACATTCAGTTGCACAGCGTTAGTGATTGCCAGCGGTGGTCTGTCCATTCCAAAAATGGGAGCCACCCCGTTTGGGATCACGCTTGCAGAACGCTTTGGCCTGAACATTATCCAACCCGTCGCAGGACTTGTGCCCTTCACCTTTACCGGCCAGGAAAAGGATGCCCTAAAATCACTGGCAGGCATATCACTCGATATCAGCGTCAACTGTCGAGGCCATGTGTTTAACGAGGCCATGCTATTCACCCACCGGGGTCTTTCGGGTCCGGCCATGTTACAGATTTCATCCTACTGGCAACCGGGTGATACGTTGTCGATCAACCTGCTACCCGATCTGGGGGGGCATGCTCTGCTTGATTTCAAACAACAACGTCCGGATGCACAACTGAGTACGATTTTATCCGAACTCTTACCCAAACGACTAGTACACCTATTGATGACTGGTGAAATCGGCGCAACCAAAATGCGCCAAATCAACGACAAACAACTGCATCATGTCACCGCATTATTGCAGAATTGGCAGCTCAAACCCAATGGTACGGAGGGTTATCGCACGGCCGAAGTCACGGTTGGCGGTGTGGATAGCAACGAATTATCATCCAAAACCATGCAGAGTAAAAAAATTCCCGGCCTGTATTTCATTGGTGAGGTGGTCGATGTCACCGGTCATCTCGGCGGTTTTAACTTCCAATGGGCATGGTCATCCGGCTATGCCGCAGCCATGGCGATTAACGAAAACGATTAACACGAAAATAATTCACCCGGATGCCATCAATCCGATACTGTGACATACAGGCTACGAAAGCTGCGTTTGGCAATATCCACCCTTTTGCAAGGCTTACCCGCCACCTTGCTCATGCCATCATCACTCAATAGCTGAATCGTTCCATCCGCATACGCGATAACCGATTCCGGTTTCAAATCACCAACGTCAATAGTATTGAGTAACTGCGCTGGCTGCGTCGGTATGCCCGACCAGCGATAAAGTTGAAAGCGGTTTTGGTGATCAAACGCACCGGCAATGATGATGTACTGCTGCAAAGCCGCCGAATATTCCATGCCGCGAATACCCAGCCCATGCAACGGCAGCAGAACTGGATCACCCAATCGAGCCGGTTTTCCAGCCACCACCTGTTGCGGATTCATTAAACGCACCAGCAGTGCTTTCCCATCCGGCAGCGGATTACGAAACGCAATCCACATCGAACCATCAGGGGCTGCTGCCAATGCCTCGATATTTAAACCACCCTTTGATTTCGGCGGGCGACGCGCCGCATCGCGCAAAGCAAGAGAGCGCCATTGCGGCAAGCGACTCAAATCATCAATCAGCCGCTCATAAGGCTGACCGACAAATTCAAGCAACAGCTTATCGCCAGTGTGTCGGATATCGGTGGCAAAGAACTTATGCCGACTGCAGCGCTGCTTACCTTTTTTATTGGCACTGTGCGATGTGATCCAATAGATCCGATCTCCCACGCGCGTGGCAGCTTCAATATCGGCTTCCGGATGGTTGGCATCGAGATTTAAAAACGGATCAAGATCAAATGTTTGAAGCAGTTTATTTTCAGCCCCGTCATGGCGATACAATCGCAATACATTATCTTCATCATTGCCCACAACAAACAGCGAAGGCTCCAACGCCACAGCAGCTGATGCATCACACATTCCAGCATAGATCTCAGCTTTATCAGGCGTTGCTGCAACAGCCTGAAAAACAACCCCATGAGTCAAAAAAGCAATGAAAACAACCACAAACAAAAGTACACCTTTTTTCGTCACCTTAAGACCACCCCACAATGATTTACACTCTGTAAAGCCAACAGAAGAGCACACTTTATCCACCAGTGCAGCATGTTAAAGTGAAAACTGTGCCACAATTAAAAAGCGAGCCTTATCACCTGAACATATGACATGTAAATACTTGTTTTTATTGATCAAATAAATATGCATAAATTTTATGCATGACTTGAGCATGTCACACGGATGTAACAATTGCAGGCTCATGAACACATTCATCCACAATGTTATCCACAGCTTCTGTGGACACATTCCAAAGCCTTTGAAAATAAAGGGCTTAGGGGAAGTCAAGCGCAAATCAAAGCTTTTTCGCAATCAATTTTCCATTCTCAAAAACACTTATCGGTCATTCAGGATGGCGCTTTTTTTAAGCTTAAAACACAGTATGTAAAACACCCTGTGGTATGCGCACATTCAACCATCGCATTCAATCCAGGCATCCAACATGGGAAAATAAAGAGCCGTTTTTACCACCCGATCTGGCTCCAGCTTTTCCAGCACAGCAGCATAACGCCGCAACTGTGATGCATGGCGTTTTTTCTCATCGCTTAAAAAGGCTGCCAAGTCGCCCCCCTCATGTGAGGCGGTTTTGTAATCGATAATCCAACGTTGCCCACCACCATCAATACCATCAGCGTCAATAAAACTGCGATCAATAATATGGTTGGCGATATGCTGATCATATTCCATGCTCAAAGCCCATTCACAATGCGCCTGCTCATGCTGACCGGATACGATCCATTGCCCGCGCGGACTAGCCAGCACGCGCTCCAAGCCAGCCACACAGCGTAGCAAAGCATTTTTCAATGTGCTGCCGGATAAACCCTCAGCAATCAGCATCCGGGACATACGCTTTGACTCAGCTGCGCTATGAGACTCAGACCAGGATTCAAAACCAACGTCTGCCACATGCTGCAAGGCTGCATGAACGGCATTGCCCACAGGCGCTGCTTCAACACCTGCCCAGAGGTATTCGGTCTCCTGCTCACGTTTCTGTTCCCCACTCTGGTTCTCGTCCTGCCCCTCAGGCTTCTCCCCAAGCAACACATCCTCTATCCCGCTGTCTGGAAACGCACCATCATCGTTGATACATGGCAATAGCGACATCTCAGATACCCTTTGCAGCGCCACACAAGTCGAAATCTGTCTTTCTTCAAGCGCTTCGACTGGCCACATCTGCGCCCCAAAACCATCGCGTCCATCGGATAATAAGAGATGCAATAACGAGCCTGATGTCGCATCACCGCTCTTTTCATTAACATGACCAAACATATGCAATGCCGTTTCAGGCCGCGTACAAGCCACATAAAGCAAACGCTGTATCTCATTATTATCTTTACTCTTTTCAATTCCATTGATCAACGTATAGAGCGTATCTTTTTGACGCGTTGATGCTTTTGCCGCCATCAATGTCATCGCACCTCCCGGACTCGGCACTTCACTAAACGCCAGCAATGGCGTATCGCCATTCGCCCCCTTATGTCCCAAACCCGGCAATACAACCACATCCCATTGCAGGCCCTTGGCAGCATGCATGGTCAGCAATTCCACCTGCCCTGCTGCCTCTGATGTATCCGCTGCTGCATAGAGTTTTTCCAGCCCTTCATCGAGCTGAGAAAAATCAACACGTCCGCCCTCTTCCAGCGATTCGATCAAAGCCAGCGCTGCTTCGACATTCAAGCTGGCCGTCGCATCAATCAGGCCAGGCATGGACAAGCGCAGCCAAGCGCTATGCAATAAATCCCGCACCGCCACTTTACCACTGTGTTGCAAACACGGTGCCAGCGCCTGGCGCATGAAAGCAATACGATGCTGCGCATCAATACTCAAGCCTTGAAACAGATCTTCATCTTCAATCAGCTGCCAGACAGGCCGGGCATTACCGGCCAACAACACATGCATATCGTAGCTTTCCAAACCACAACAAGGGGCACGCAATACAGCTGCCCATGATTCCCGATCAGCCGGATGCAACAGTGCACGCAACAGTGCGCGCAACAAACGCACTTCCGGGCGCTTGTTCAAGGGTAGAATCTTAATCGCTCGAAAAGCTATATCCGCCGCGTCCAAAGCAGCCATGATGGCATGCAGGTGTTTGCGTGAGCGTGCCAAAACACCAATGCGCTGTGTACTATCCTGCGCTAATATTTCACCCACTAGGGCAACAATATGTTCAGCTTCCAACACTGCATTTTCACCCTGCTGAATATGCAGATTTACACCTCCCTGATGCGATAGCGCGGCCACAGCGGAGGCATGTTGTACAGCTCCGGACACCACATCCTGACGATCCGGAAAAATAGATTTAAAGGCCACATTGACCCAATCCACTATGGCCGGTGCAGAACGAAAATTGCGCTCCAACTGCAATGCCTCAATCAATGGCAAGCCAGCTTCATTATTGGCCGCATTCAAAAACAAGCCCACTTCAGCCTTGCGGAAACGGTACACCGACTGCATCGGATCACCGACCATAAACAGGCTGCGATCTTGGCCATCAGCGTCCTGCCAGCCGGAGGTCAAGCGTTGCAGCAAGCGCATTTGCAAATGTGACGTATCCTGAAACTCATCCACCAGAATATGTTGAATACGATAATCCAGCTGCATCAGCAACTCCCCCGGCGCATGTTCCTCGCTACCGAGCGCATCCATTGCACGCAGTGCGATCTCGGTGAAATCAGCTTCACCCCGCTTACTGAATTGAAGTTGCAAATGTTTATTGGCCAGCACCAACAATAAAAACAACGACTCCAACACCTGCCATTGCTGATCATCCATACGCGGACTGGCAGGCAAGTGACGCAGTGCATGCAAGGCTTCGGCCAAATCTGTTTGATCCGCCAATAAATCCAGCAATGATTTAAACTGGCCTTTTTCCTCAGCAAAGGCTTTACCGGCAGGAAAACCCAGCCCAACATTCACACCGCCGGGTTTGCGAAATGCAGCGCCTGACGCAACCAATAAGAAGTTAGCCACCAACTGCCACTGCTCCAGCATATCCAGGGCAACATCCGGCCATCGGTTAAAATCTTGCAGCACTTGATCATCTTTCTGCTCACCTGCAAACACTATCAATGCAGGCAAAGCATCCTTCACTTCGATGGGGAGAAGCGCCTCACAATCATGCAGCTTCTGCAACATGATTTCAGCCAGATTGTCCTCCAGCAGCTGTCGCAACCCATCCAGATTACGGCCATGTTCCGCTATATCATTCAACCATTGCTCACGTTTGGCCAACATATTGGCCAACAAGCCAATCACAGCTACCGCATTGTGATCCTGATGCAGCAGCACACATTCAGCCTGCTCAGAAAAGTCAGCCATCGCTTCATTCAACGCCGCTTCAGCCGCTTCCCTATAAATCAGCTGCGCATGCTGCGATGGTGATGGCATCTCACCGAGGCCGGACAACAACGGCACAGCCCGTGCCAGAGCATGGGTTAAACTATCCAGAGTCATGATACGCAAACGCGCCGAATGGCGTGTTAAATGCCAAGCCCGCTCATCGGACCGCTGCATGGCAAGCTGCGCCAGCTTCCACGTCTCCATCTTATGGGATTCAGCCGGATCAGGTTGTGGTGCTGACAATGATTCAAGTACCCGTTTACGCATTTCAGATGCGGCTTTGCGGGTAAACGTCAGCGCCAGTATTTCTTCCGGCTCATCGACAATGGCGAGCAAAGCTAAAATGCGCTGGGTAAGCAATTCTGTTTTACCGGAACCTGCTGGTGCCTGCACCAGAAAAGATCCACCGGGATGACGCGCCTTGAGACGCACTTCAGCACTCATCGTTCGCCCCCACCACGGTTATTTTTACCATGACCTGCATCAGCACCACCCACCTCTTCAATCTGACCGGATCCTTCAATCTGGCCGGTCCCTTCAATTCGACCGATCTCTTCAATGCGGCAAATCGCCTCGAAACCGCAATACTTGCACGCCCCCGCGTCACGCGGCGACACATCACATCGTCCATCGACAAACTCCCCGGCCAACATATTGATATATGTTTTCCAGTCATCCAGCACATCCTGCCAATCGTCCGGCGCTCTACGTTTACCATCACAGGCAACGATCCCCTTGATGCCAATATCATCCCCGCACAATCCCTCAAACGACATATCACCGCTGCGCACACGCGCAAATGCCACCGCATCATCCGCTCCCAACCCGGCCGCCAAGGCATATTGCGGCAACTGCGGCTCTTCGATGCGTTCATTGTTTTCACTTACCAACCATGTGCGGGTGGACTGTTTGGCTCCGGTTTTATAATCAATCAACAGCCTGCGTCCTGATGCATCCACATCCATACGGTCGGCTTTGATTTTCACAACGAATTGCTGTTCGGCTGGTTGCTCGATTGACTGTTCGCGGGCGTGATCAGATGACGAATCGGATTTCATGGGTAAATACATCGGTAACTGCATCAGATATTCTTGCTCAATGCCCACCACCTTGAATGCAGGCCGATCCAACTCCAACTCAAACCATTCCAGTAACACCCTCTGCATGCGCTTTTTTTCAAAGCCACGTGTCCGGCTATCAGCCACCACATAAGCTTTATCCCAGGCATGATCAATCGCGGCCGCAATTAAATTTATGGCCGCATTATGATCCAGTGCGCGTAACACCTGCTGGCTTTTCAATGTGCGCCAAATGTATTCCAGAGCCAGATGAATCAAGGAGCCCTTGCTGCTCGCCTCAATGCCCGGCGTCGTCTCACCCAAAGCCGCAATACCCAAACGATGCGTGGCAAAGGCTCTAAATGGACAAGCCGATTGATTGCGCACAATCGATGTACCACCAGACACCTGCTGCCCATCTTGCAGCGGCACTGCCGAGACATCATCAAACACTTCCATGCTCAGCTTGCTCGTATCCATGCTTAATCGTTCGCATGGGGATGGCACCATATCTGTCACAAATGATGAGGCTAACAACTCTTTATCATCACGCTGTTTGGCATATGATATTTCAATATTGGCAGCCGATTGCAGCAAGGATTTCCACAGCAACGCAGAGGATTCATACACCAGCGCCGCATGGCTCATCGGCAGCGCATATTTCTTCTGCACGCTGGCGGGTAATAAAGCATAGGGGCGTGCCGGTGGCGGAAAGGCCTCTTCATCGAAGCCCATCAGCAACACATGATCGAATTGCAGCCCCTTCATCTGCGACAGCGGCAGCACTGTCACATTGGCATATTTGGCCATTTCTGCCAGCCGGATTTCAGAACAAGCTGTACGCAGTAACGATAAAAACTGCGCCCATGGCAGCTTATGATCCACGCCCACCGCATCAACAGCCACCAGCGACACAAGCACATCACGAAAAGCATTCATCTGCCGAATTTCCTGATCGCTGCGCTGCAAGACATCGGGCGATCCAGCCTGATCTGGCTCGCTTTTATCTGATTTGTTCGAGTCATCTGATTTGTTCGATTCAACCAAATCTGAAAGCGACGAATCCGCTTTGCTTGAAGCCAATTGCACAAAGCCCACCACCTTGAGCAACTCATGCACCGCTTTCACCCAATCATTGGCGGATCGTTTGTGTTTATTCCAGCCCGCCAATGCTTGCAATACCGACAACAGGGCAGGCAACGCCTTCACATACGATGAGCCCAACAGGCTCTTGAACAGCAACCGATGACGATTTTGCTGACGAAATTTCGCATCCAGTTCGGCTCGTCCCAACCGCTCGGCTTCATAACCCTTCAACCACGGAGAAAACAACAGTATAGCAAAAGTATCAAACGAAAATGAATACTCACCTGCCAACGACAACACATGCAACAATTGCCGAATCATCGGGCTATCGGTCAACATATCCCCGTCCATACTAACAGCATTCATGCGATTGGATGGATCACAGCGCAATTCCGGCATCAACACATCATTCAACGTGCGCCGCAGCAGCGAAACATCGTTTACCGCATCGCTTGTCACGATAGCAATGCGTGCATGCGGATTCTCTGTCAACAAAGCCAAGCTGCGCGCCGCGATATGGCCACATTCCTCCTGCACATCAGCACAGGCATACAAGCGATTTACAACAGAATATGATTCTGTTTCGATCTGTAACACTTGCACACCCGATGCCTGCAAGGCCAACAACAGCTGTTTCTGCAATGGCGTAAATGCATCAAATCCAGCCAATAGTATTGATTTCTGTTTTTCGACAGCGGTCAGAGATTTCGACACCCGCTGCCCAACATCCGCAGCCAATATCCGATCGGCCAAAGCCCCGCCAGCCAAACGCTGATGCAGCCCATCAATCCAGCGCAGCAAGGCATCGGTTTCTTCCCCAGCCAAACTCAATTCAGCAACATCAATCTGATATTCTTGTTTCAAGGCATAAGCTTCACTCGCATGCCCCGCCAAACCACGCACTGAAGCCGCCGATTGATCCGGCAAATCAGCGCCAATCACTTGCTGCCAAAGCCAGCCCTCCTGCACCCGGTTCAACGCCACCGGCATCGTATCGAGCCCCTCAGCCAAGCCACTCAACCAAGCCTGCCATGCCATTACCGCTGGTGTTTCACACACATCAGCAGCAGATATGGCAATCAGTCGTCGTTTCCAATCCACAGCCAACGCCTGCGAAGCCGTCAACAACAAGGCTCCAGTAGCCATCTGCTCCAGCACCTCTGAAGGCTGAACAACGGCCATCTTCAATTTGCATTCATTCATAAGTCAAAACCCCAAACAACACAGGGGGAGCCCCCTATTTTTTTACTTATACCAAATTCGCACACTATTTCGCCGCAGCTCTAATTCTCAGTGCAGTTTCATTTTGTTTCTTTGCAGGATACCGAAGTGCATGCCGAATGAGCCATTTCACTTCCCTGCTGGCATCAATTAACCACCGCTCGCACATAGTAAAAACGATTTCAGGATGATCTTTTGCTATATCCCCAAGATGGTTAGCAACACTCCGACGCACATAAAGTACCGGATCATCTTTTAACGCCTCCAGGATTGGCAAGACGGGTGATGGATCATGCATAAATGCCTGAAGTCTGGCTGCCCATGGTAGTCTTGATCGTGTAGCCTCAGAACAAAGCCGCCTTACATGCGGATCAGGGTCGGATACCCATTCTTTTATGATCGCAAGCGTACGTTCTTGATATTGAATGAGAAACGGACGCATAGAAAACTCAGATGTTGACCGCTTTGTCAGTTCATATTGCGCTTGCATTGATATTTCAAACGGGTCTTCTCCCTCATTATACTTTTCATCCAAGCCATATTCTGCAATAAAATAGCTATGAGGATGATAAAATAAAACTGCCAAACCCAACCCTTCTGTTGCAATATTTGGCGGCGTAAGGGATGCCAAAATAACATGAATCGCGTGCTCATATTTTTCAGGTAAATATTTCCTAAGTGCTCTGGCAATATGCAACCCTCGCTCATTGATTCCTAAAGGTTCCAGGCCATCTATGGCAGTTCTTTTAAACCCCTGAGCATGAAACTCTGGGTAAACATATAAAACATTCTGTGCCAAGCAGTTTACCGCCTCTAAACCAAGCACATGTTTTAGAGGAACCCCTTTTTGTATTGATTTTGGTGCATCTGGAATACGTAACATGGATCTACCTTTCATGATATATGGCTCGCATCGATATGTGACCGCCAACGTTTGCATGATGAGCCGGAGCGAGCATTACTCTTTTGGCTTCCAGCCACCGGTCACGATATTGCCCGATTCATCGACATGGGCTGGCACATAATGCTTGATCGTAGCATCATCACTCTGCTGTAAATGGATGAATACAGTCACCGCACTAGCCAGACTGACGATGATCACAATGGCATAAAACCAGTTCGGTGCGCGATCTTTTTTGACGGGGGTAATATCAATCACTTCAGGCTGCTGGGCTTTTTCGTGTTTGTTTTTGGCTCGCAAAAGCAGCAGCAAGGTGAGATTGCGCAGCATGAATAACAGTAGTGCCGGGCCAAAGAAAAAAAACAGTGCTACAAATAAACTGCGTATCATAATTTTACCAATCCTTTGAGTTGTTCGGCATAGGCTAACACATCCGGCTCAGTACCGGTGCGTTGCGATTGATAAACGCTCTCAGCCAATAGTTCGAGTATCGTGTGCAAAGCATCATGGCGCTCCAAACCATCGGCCGTGATCAAATGATGCAATGCGCGCGCCATTTCCGGCGGATGTTTGGTCGCTGCCTGCTCCTCCAATGCCAAATGCAGCGAGAGATGCAAATAGGGATTCATGCCATCATCAACTTGAAAGTCGCGTTCGAGGAAATCATCCATATCATCAAAAAAATGATGATACTCCGGGTGCATTTGAATCACCCGGGCGATGCGCACTTCCAGCGCATTGAGTGGCAGATCGGCCTGGGCTTTATGCCACGCATCCCAAAACACCTGCCGATGCGCCCGCAACTGCTGCCGGCTTACTGCGTTATTTTCTCCATTGTTCGCATTTGCCAATGTAGTAAACCTCCATCTCGTGCCGCATCAAAATAATAGCCTCGAAATAGTACCATGATCCAGACAGAAAAACATTTGACCGCTCACTTATCCGATTCTGACACCGGCACTATAAAAACAGTCAATAAAACCACAAAAAACCATAAAAAACCCGATATAAAGCATGGCATCAATCATGCTTTAATTCATTTATCATACAATAAAGCTACATCAGGAGAACAAACCCGCATGGAAAGTAATATCAACAGAACACATATCGGAAAACAGATCCAAACCACGATTGGCAGCAATCACCTGGAAACGCATATTTTTGACAAACTGTATATTGACGGAT
>CAYOTF010000063.1:13481-14108 GCA_964406805.1 uncultured Zetaproteobacteria bacterium
ACGATTATCGACTGTATTACAGCTTTGATGGTGTCGGTATTGATATTCTGTCTCACAACATTCACATCGTGCTGACCACTACCAATTTCGGCACACCATTCCATCAATACACATGGTTATTTATCGGCCAGGATGCGATACGCAATATGTTCAGCAAAGAAACGGTATTGGAAGAACATCGTATTCGTATTTCAGATCGAATGATGAAAGAGAATGGCGAATCCATTTTCACATTTCGCCGCCATATTACAAAAATCATGCATCCGGAACTTTAAACACACAACATAGCATGATGTATGCTCGTACATTGCGTTGTTACACTGGCGTTATGGCTTATCGATCTGAGCCATATGTATCTAACGGGAGTTATCTATCCTCCTGAATTCAAACCGTAAGTGCAATTTTATGAATTGTTTGAGTTGGCAAGCTGCAGTAGCAGTCTTGCCCTTCTCAAGCATCACTCATCAAAGGAGCACAACTATGAGCTACACACAGCTTACCGAGGAACATTATAAAAATGCAGGATCGCAAGATTTGACACCATCATTTGCAAATCTTATTCACCTGACTTCAGACTTCATCATTCTTTAATTCTGGTGATTTTTGAGCCTTCAAATGTAAGATTAT
>CAYOTF010000064.1:0-14004 GCA_964406805.1 uncultured Zetaproteobacteria bacterium
CCCGTAAACGCTTTAATCTCTCCGGCGCGCGCACGCTCATACAGACCTTTTACATCTCTTGACTCACATACATCCACAGAAGACCGGCAATAAATTTCGATAAAATCCCCATGACCAGTCAAGGCGCGAACCTTGTCCCGGTCTGCCCGAAATGGTGAAATAAAAGCAGTCAATGCAATCACTCCTGCCTCTATAATTAATTTTGACATCTCACCAATGCGCCGAATATTTTCTTGCCTGTCAGCATCAGAAAAACCAAGATCTGAACAAAGCCCGTGTCTGACATTGTCACCATCAAAGACAAAAGTACGAGCCCCCAGTTGATGCAGTCGTTCTTCGACGGCATGCGCCAGTGTTGACTTCCCTGCTCCGGACAAACCGGTAAACCATAGAATGGTACTGCGGTGCGCATTGATAGCTTCTCTGCGTGCTCGTGTAACTGTTGCTTGATGCCACACGACATTACTACTTTTTTTCTGTGCATTCATTGACTCAGAACTCCCTCATAACAACTGCAAATAAAATTTAATAAGCATTTTTTGATAGTAATGTATAAACTGTTTTAATCATAATGCGCACATCCAGCCAAATTGACCAGTTATTAATATAGGCCAAGTCATACTCGACCCGTTTTTCCATCTTTTCCAAGGTGTCTGTCTCTCCACGAAAGCCATTCACCTGTGCTAGCCCTGTCATACCTGGCAAGATTCTGTGCCTGGACATATAAGCCTCAATTTTACCGGCATAAAAATCATTATGTGCCCTCGCATGTGGCCTTGGTCCTACCAACGACATATCGCCCTTAAGCACATTAAACAGCTGAGGCAGTTCATCCAGACTGCTACGCCGTAAAAACTGACCTATGGATGTAATCCGCGAATCATTTCGGGTGGCTTGAGTAATAACACCATCCGCCTCATCATGAACCTGCATGCTTCGAAATTTCATCACCTTAATGATTTTCCCATTCAATCCATGCCGCTCCTGTTTAAACAGAACCGGGCCAGGCGAAGTCAGCTTGACTGCCAAGGCAATTATTAGCATAAAAGGAAATAATAACAGCAACGCAACAAGGGTAAGTGACTTATCCAACAACATTTTACTCAACTGGGCACCCTCAACAAGCGGGCTCTCGGACAAATAATACAATGGCACCCCGGCCAGCTCTCTAACGCTGGGGCTAATCATGTGCAGACCAAAAATATCCGGTGCCCAGACAATATCAACATTCAAATCAATCAATTGCAGTTGCAAGTCGCGCACCTGGTGAGAAGTTTTCATTGGCAAGGCAAAATACACCCGTTGAATATTGTACTTTTCAACCATATCACGTAGTTCATCCAATTCACCGAGCTTGGGAAGCCCCCCAAGATGCCACTCTTCATCATCCTTATCGCTGATAACACCAACTATTTTTTGAGGCATCCACGGGTTTTGATTAATTTGATCAGCAAGGTGCTTACCCATCGGACAATTACCAACCAAAATACTGGGGACAATTTCTCGTTGGCTGGCCTTATAAGCCCTGATCAGATGCTCCATTGCAATATGCACCAGCACTTGCACTGCAGCTGCAACCACAAACCATAAAATAATAACTTGCCGGGAGTAATCCTCACTGGTTTTCGTGATAAACCCTAAAAAAACCAACATCGCAGCTACTTTTGTCCATGCCCACAAAACAGCCACAGAGCGTGCTACATGGCCAGGGAAACGACGGTATAAGCCTTCATGAGAATAGCCTATCCACATCAACACAGGCATCAGTAAAGCCAGTTGGCGATAGATCGACATCTCATTTGAATCGATGAAGAATAATGAAATAAGGAAAAGCAGCCCCTCTACGACGGCAATATCCAAAAGCAACTGCAACCGGCATGACACCGGCGACGATGTTCGCAGCATACGCTTGGATCGATTAAAGTTGTTCGAGCCAACAGAATCTCTTTTCGCTTTCACATCATCTGCCTGAAAAGCTTTTGCATCCATGTCTTCCATGACGTGTGAAACTCCCTCCCTGTCAGGGTCACCTTTGGTGAACTATATGATAAGTATAGCAGAAGAATCGAGCCTGTCTTCATGCACTTCGTCGTCATTAGCGGTGATGTAAACCATGTCACCAATTGAAGCAGCGATAACAGAGCATTGCCAAGTACCGGAGGAGGTGTGATTCATGAATAACCCTAATTCATACCATATTGATCCGGATTGTAATCTGGACTAGAATTGTCGCATATAGATCGTAGAGGTTCGAAATGCTGAGATTAACCAAATTAACGGATTACGGTGTTTTGCTGATGACGCAGATGGCGGCATCCCAACAATCGCGTTTTTCTGCTTCCGAACTGGCTGAGGCAACGCATATCCCCATGCCTACGGTGAGTAAAATTCTGCAAATGTTATTGCATGAAGGCATGCTTCATTCGATGCGCGGCGCAAAGGGTGGTTATGAACTCACGCGTCCGGCCAACAAAATCAATGTGCGCGATGTAATCAGTGTGTTTGAAGGATCGATCGCCTTGACTGAATGCAATCTCGATGACGGTGGTTCTTGCGAACAACATGACGTCTGTTCCACCAGTCGCAATTGGAAACGCATCAATCAAGCCGTACAGCAAGCCCTGCAAGATATTTCGCTGGCCGATATGACTGAGCAGGATTTTGTGCCGATTTTCAGACTACAGCGCGGCATCGCTATTCATGGCGATACGACAATGGACACAGCAGAGGTGAGCCCATGAACAATCCCGAAGTCCAACAGGAAAATTTCAACCAGAAAACCGAACCCAAGCCGGAAGAGTTCACTAGCAATGAATATGCAGCAGGCTTTGTCACCGACATTGAAACCGACACCTTGCCGCCAGGCTTGAATGAAGATGTGATTCGTCATATCTCAGCCAAGAAGGATGAACCGGAATGGCTGCTTAACTGGCGCCTGGATGCATATCGGCATTGGTTGACCATGACGGAGCCACATTGGGCGCATGTGAATTATAAACAAATCGATTATCAATCGATCTCGTATTATTCCGCACCGAAATCCAAAGAAGATGGCCCCAAGAGTCTGGATGAAATCGATCCAAAACTATTGGAAACCTATGAAAAGCTGGGCATTCCCTTGCGTGAACAGGAGTTTCTGGCAGGCGTAGCAGTCGATGCGGTATTTGATTCAGTATCGGTGGCTACCACCTTCAAAGGCAAGCTGAAAGAGGTGGGGGTGATTTTCTGCCCGATTTCCGAAGCTGTGCGCGAATATCCAGAACTGGTGCAACAGTATCTCGGAACAGTGGTTCCAAGCGGTGATAATTTTTATGCTGCCCTGAACTCCGCCGTATTTACCGATGGCTCGTTTGTTTATATTCCCAAAGGTGTGCGCTGTCCGATGGAATTATCGACTTATTTCCGTATCAACGCGCTCAACACCGGCCAATTTGAACGCACCCTGATCATCGCCGATGCAGGCGCGTATGTGTCCTACCTCGAAGGCTGTACTGCGCCGCAACGCGATGAAAATCAACTGCATGCTGCAGTAGTCGAGTTGGTATTGCTGGAGGATGCACAGATCAAATATGCTACGGTACAAAACTGGTATCCGGGTGATGAAAACGGTGTGGGTGGTATCTATAATTTCGTCACCAAACGCGCTGAATGCCGTGGTGATCGTGCCAAGGTGAGCTGGACACAAGTGGAAACAGGCAGTGCGATCACCTGGAAATACCCCAGCTGTATATTGCGCGGTGATGATTCCGTCGGTGAGTTTTATTCGGTTGCCTTGACCAAAATGCGCCAGGAAGCAGACACAGGCACCAAGATGATTCATATCGGCAAACGCACCAAAAGTACGATTGTTTCCAAGGGCATTGCTGCCGGTCACGGCCAGCAGGCTTATCGCGGGCTGGTGCGCATTGGTAAAAATGCAGATGGCGCGCGTAATTTCACCCAGTGCGATTCCTTGCTGATTGGCGATACCTGCGGAGCCCACACCTTCCCCTATGTCGAAGTCAACAATCCGACAGCCACGATGGAGCATGAAGCTACGACATCCAAGATTGGTGAAGATCAGCTGTTTTATTGTCGCCAGCGCGGCATTTCAGAAGAAGATGCAGTGAATATGATCGTCAACGGCTTCTGCAAAGATGTGTTCAATGAATTACCGATGGAGTTCGCAGTAGAAGCGAACCGCTTAATGGAAGTATCGCTTGAAGGAGCGGTGGGATAAAAAAGGATAAAAGCATTCACCGCAAAGGCGCAAAGAACGCGATGAAAGACATTTCGTTGCAAGCACACCATGCGGCATTAATAACACACACCCCGAAAGCATACGGACACAAGGTTAACTGCTTATCCTTTGCGTCCTTTGCGCCTTTGCGGTGAGAAGGTTTTGAATATGTTGAAAATTGAAAATTTACATGCCTCTGTAGGAGGCAAAGAAATCTTGAAAGGTATCAATTTAGAGATTGGTGCAGGTGAAGTACATGCCATTATGGGGCCGAATGGCTCCGGTAAATCGACCCTGTCCAATGTCATTGCAGGGCGTGATGGCTATGACGTCACGGCAGGATCGGTGACCTATCAGGGTAACGATTTGCTTACCATGGCTCCGGAAGAGCGAGCCTGGGCAGGTGTGTTTCTGGCCTTTCAATACCCGGTTGAAATTCCCGGTGTGAACAACACCTACATGCTCAAGGCTGGTGTGAACGCCAAACGCAAGCATCAGGGCGAGCAGGAGCTCGATGCGATTGATTTCATGCAGCTGGTCAAAGAGAAAGCGAAATTAGTCGAGCTGGATCAATCTTTTTTATCACGCGGTGTGAACGAAGGTTTTTCCGGTGGTGAAAAGAAACGCAATGAAATCTTCCAGATGGCAGTCTTGGAACCCACCCTAGCGCTGCTGGATGAAACCGATTCCGGCTTGGATATTGATGCTCTGCGTATTGTTGCGCACGGTGTGAACGCGCTGCGTCGTGAAGATCGCTCCATCATCATGGTCACCCATTATCAGCGGTTGCTCGATTACATCGAGCCGGACTTCGTGCATGTACTGGTCGATGGGAAAATCCTCAAATCCGGTGATAAGAGTCTGGCTCTGGAGCTGGAGTCACGCGGTTACGACTGGGTGAAAGCAGAAGCCTCATGATAAATTTACACGACAGAAAATTTACACGGCTAACGGCCGCCCTTCGGGTGATGCACATGGAGGTGCATCATGAGTGAACTCGCTTTGAACACCACCTTGGACACCTCGGAATTGCCCGGCAACGCCGGCCTGCAAGACCTCCGCACACAAGCCGCAGCCATCTTCTCGCGCACCGGGTTACCGAGCAAGCGCGATGAGGATTGGAAATACACCGACCTATCCCGTCTCACCGCAGCCTTGGGTGAAACATGGTGGGTCACGGATGACACGACAAACACAGCGTTGGATATTGATTGCTTCGATACTGTTCAGGCACTCGATGCATATCGCCTGTTTTTTGCCGATGGCATCTTTCAACCGCAGCAGTCCAACCTGCCCAGCACCATCAAGATACTTTCACTGGCTGAATTTTTAGCCAACGATAACAATGATTGCAGCCATTGTTTGTTTCAACTCGATGAAACCGCGCCCTTGTTTAACGGGGTGATGGCTGCCAATACAGCGCTGGCCAGCGATGGTGTGTGCGCCTGCATTGCCGAAAACACCAAACTGGATAAACCGCTGTATGTGGTGCACGCGGGCAATAGCACAAGCCATATACTCAATGGGCTGATGCTTGGGAAAAATGCAGAACTCACGCTGATTGAACATTTTGTCGGCACAGCCTGCAAGACCGCCGGCTTAAGCACTATTTCGACGTATCTGCGTCTGGGTGAAAATGCCGCCTTAACGCATTACCGTCTGCAATTGGAAAGCGACAAGCAATTCCATATTGGCCGCGTGGAAGTCAAGCAGGCACGCGATAGTCGTTACACCCTGCATGCGGTGGAGCTTGGCGCGAATTTGTCGCGTGCGGATATTGTGGTGAATCTGGCAGAGCCCGGTGCAGCATGTGAACTTAACGGCCTGTTTGTGGCATCTGGCCGCCAACACATCGATCATCATACCCGCATTGATCACAATGCGCCGCATTGTCGCAGCCGTGAAAATTACCGCACTGTGCTCGATGGTCGCTCGCATGCTGTATTCAACGGTAAGATTGTCGTGGCCGAAGGTGCAATAAAAACCGATTCGGCACAGTCGAATGGGAATCTCTTATTGTCAAAAAATGCAGGGGTTGATACCAAGCCGGAGCTGGAAATCTATAATGACGATGTGAAATGCGCCCATGGTGTGACGGTTGGACAGTTGGATGAAAATCAGCTGTTTTATTTAAAATCACGTGGTTTATCGACAGAAGAAGCGCGTCAGCTGCTCACCTTCGCCTTTGCCGATGAAATCCTCACCGCCATGGATATTCCCGCCGTGCGCCGCTTTGTTGAACACAAGGCATTTGCCAAGCTACCAAACCTGAGTGACTTGGAAGGTTTATTAGGATGATTGATATAAAAAAAATAAGAGCTGATTTCCCGATACTTCAGCAACAACTGTACGGCAAACCGCTGGCTTATCTGGATAACGCGGCCACAACCCAGAAACCGCAGTGCGTGATTGATGCCATCAGCCATTATTACGCCCACGATAACGCCAATGTACATCGCGGTGTGCACACACTGTCTGAACGGGCGACGGCGGATTATGAAGCGGCACGCAAACGGATCGCGGGATTCTTCAATGCACGCAGCGAGACCGAAGTGATCTTTACACGCGGCACAACAGAGGCCATTAATCTTATCGCAACCTCATGGGGGGGAGCCAACATTAAGGCGGGCGATGAAATAATCATCACCCACATGGAACACCATTCCAATATCGTACCTTGGCAAATGCTCTGTGAACGTGTGGGTGCAATATTAAAAGTCGCTCCGATCAATGATGCGGGTGAACTGATCATGGATGAGTTCGTGGCTCTGCTCTCCGAGCGCACCAAGCTGGTCGGCGTGGTGCACATGTCCAATGCACTTGGCACAATTAACCCGGTTGAAGAAATTATTAAGAAAGCCCATGCCGTGGGTGCAAAAGTGCTTGTCGATGGTGCGCAGGCTGCCGCCCATCTGGCGGTTGATGTGCAAGCCATGGATTGTGATTTTTATGTCACCAGCGCACATAAAATGTATGGCCCGACCGGCATCGGTGTGCTGATCGGAAAAACAGACATTCTCGAAGCCATGCCACCCTATCAGGGCGGTGGCGACATGATTCGCATTGTTACATTTGAAAAAACCGAATACAACGATCTACCCTACAAATTCGAGGCTGGCACACCGCATATCGCCGGTGCGATTGGCTTTGGCAAGGCCATCGAATACATCGAGAATATCGGTTTTGAAGCTATAGGTAGGCGCGAGAAAGAGTTGCTGGCCTATGCCACTGCCAAAGCACAAGCCTTTGATGGGCTGCGCCAGATTGGTACGGCCAAAGAAAAAGCCTGTGTGCTCTCGTTTGTGCTCGAGAATGTGCATCCACATGATCTGGGTACGATTGTGGATCGTGAAGGCGTGGCCATTCGTGCCGGCCACCATTGTGCGATGCCTGTGATGCAGTTCTTCAAGGTGCCGGCCACCGCACGTGCTTCATTCTCGCTTTACAATACCGAAACCGAAGTCGATGCGCTGTTCGTCGCCTTAAAAAAAGCACAGGATATTTTCGCATGATGTTTGATTTAAGAGATTTATATTTACAGGTGATTGTTGATCACAATAAAGCGCCACGCAATTTTGGTGTGCTAAAACACTACAACCATGATGCTGATGGCTATAACCCGCTGTGTGGTGATCGTTTGCATGTTTATGTGCACATTAATGATGATGGCATTATTGAAGACTTGTCGTTTGAAGGTGAAGGCTGCGCTATCTCGGTCGCATCGGCTTCCTTGATGACCGAAACATTGAAAGGCCGGCCTGCATCCGATTTCCCCAGCACATTTGAAGCCTTCCAACGCATGGTTACTGCCGACATCAGCGAAGAGCCAAATGAATCATTGGGTAAGCTTACTGTATTGGCTGGCGTACGCGAATTTCCCAGCCGTATCAAATGCGCCGTTTTATGCTGGCACACCTTAAAATCAGCAGTCGAAGATGCCCACGAAGTCGCCAAGACGGAATAGGATAATAATATGAGTACAGCAAACAAAATGATTACCACCACACGCGATATTGATGCCATCCTGATTCCTCTCGGCACTCCAGTGATTATCCCAGCCGGAGCCAGTGTGATGATCACCCAGGAGCTTGGCGGCACATACACCGTCAGCGTTAATGGCAACCTGGCACGCATCGAAGGCAACGATGGCGATGCTCTGGGTTTCAACAAGGATGAAGCTTCCACTGCTGCACCTGTTGTGGAATCAGCCAATACAGCATCGCAAGGCAGTGTCGATGAACAAGCTTTGCAAGATGCACTGAAAACCTGTTTTGATCCTGAAATTCCGGTCAATATTGTTGATCTGGGTCTGATCTATGATTGTCATGTGGTAGATACCGATGAGGGTGGGAATCATGTCGAAATTGTTATGACACTCACCGCCCCCGGCTGCGGCATGGGGCCATTTATTGTCGATGATGTGCGCGCCAAGATACTCAGCGTTGAGCATGTCGATGATGTGCATGTCGAACTGATCTTCGATCCGGCGTGGGATCGAGCCATGATGAGTGATGAAGCGCGTTTGCAATTAGGCATGTTTTAAGATGGCCGACTGGATGGATGTTGCGCCGGTCAGCGAATTACCTGTAGGCAGCCGAAAAATTGTAAACACGCCTTATTGTGAAATCGCCGTTTTTAATCTGGACGGTGACTATTTTGCTATCGAAGATGTGTGCAGTCATGACGGTGGCGAACTGGCCAGCGGTGTACGCGAAGGCGATCAAATCATTTGCCCGCGCCACGGTGCCAGATTCTGCATCCGCAATGGTCGTGCTTTAACCCCACCGGCTTATGAAGATATTGATACCTTCCCTGTGCGTGTAGAAAATGGCATCGTGCAAATCGATATTGATGACTAAGCGGTGATTAAACAGTGACTTCTCAACCAGACAAACAGCCGAATCGGGCACCATGCCGCAGTTGTCGTCATTATTTTATCACCTGGGAGCCCGGTAATCCGCACGGTTGCCGAGCCTTCGGTTTTAAATCCGCTATGTTGCCCTGCCTCGATGTGCAATCGGCCTCCAGCCTGCAATGCTTAAAATACGAAGCCAGAGTGCATAAATCACCAGTTACGTGATTCCTGCGCAAATGATAGTAATATTGGCAGATGTCCCAATCAGCAACCAGCCATCACAACGCGCCATACAATACTGCCGAGGATTGGTACAACGCCGCCATGCAGCGCGAACCGCTCTGTACGGCTAGCGAATCGATTCAGCGTCAAGCACGCGCAGAAGCGCACAATCAGCAGGAAAATATCCACGATCCCGACAGCCTGAACGACCAGCAACTCTACATTCAAGGTAAAATGGACAAGGATGAATATCAGGATTACCTGCTGTTCAAACACACAAAACAATAATTTATGCCTGAACTCGATTTCTCTCTGGCGCTATATGGGCTTGCCGTTGGGCTTGGAGCCGGTCTATTGGGTGGACTGATGGCAGGCCTCGCCGGAGTTGGTGGCGGCTTGATTTATGTGCCTATGTTTTACGCGCTCATGCCAAATCAAAGTGACAGCATGAGCGCATACATTTTTGCCAGCCTCGTTGCCATCATCATCACCGGTTTTTTTTCATCACGTTCACACTGGCGATTGGGGCATGTGGATCAAGCATCCATGCGTTTGTTATTGCCCGGCTTAATGATCGGCGCAGGCCTGGGCTTGTGGAGCACGCTGCATGTGCCCAGCACATGGATTCTGTTTGCATTGGCCGCCTTAAATGCCTGGGTTGCCTTCGATTATAGCCTTGCTTTAAAGTCCACATCGCAGCCAATATCAAGCATCAGCCTGTTATCTGGCCCCATTGGTTACATCTCCGGCCTGCTCGGCATTGGTGGAGGCACGATGCTGGTGCCGTTATTGCGTCGTTCTCTAAGTTTGCGACAAGCGGTTGGCACGTCGGCCATCTGTGGCCTAGGCATGGCGCTTGCCGCTGTAGCGATCAATATCGCTCTGGAAACAAGCTGGTATCACATACTCAGCAATCAATGGATGTTTCTGGGCGCAGCATGGCTAGGTATTATGATCATCCTGCCGCGCAGCGTCAGCTACGCAGCACAGATGCATGAGCGCATGAGCGAGGCAAGCTTACGTTTTGTGCTAAAAGCCATGTTTATATGCTTGTCGATTGCTTTGTTCATCGCCGCATTGCTCAGCTGAAGGAAGCGACGAATAAAGCCCTTTCCCTGCCAAAAAAACCAGGGCAATCGCATTGACGCTATGCGCTTGAATTTTCGCGGTGATGCTGGTGACAGACCAGCCAGGCATGGCGTAATCAAGGCCGTAAATGACTGTTTATCTAGCACTCATGGCACAGCATGCTGAACATTGTCAGATGACCTGATTGCGCGACCATTGCGCTCTTTAAGCGCGGCGTTAGCTTGGCATAACTTTTTCTTTGGAGTTTCATATGTCTGATTCCCCCGTTCATCATCGCTTGATTATTCTAGGCTCTGGCCCTGCTGGTTATACCGCTGCCATTTATGCGGCACGAGCCAATTTGAAGCCGGTCATTATTCAAGGCCAACAGGCCGGTGGCCAGCTCACCACCACGACCGATGTGGATAATTACCCCGGTTATAAGGATGGTGTGCAAGGCCCTGAAATGATGGAAGATTTCAAAGCTCAGGCAGAACGCTTTGGTACCGAATTGATCTGGGATCATATCAATGCGGCTGATCTCTCCAAACGCCCCTTCACCCTCACCGGTGATGATGGCACATATACCTGCGATGCCTTGATTATCGCCACTGGCGCTTCGGCCAAGTATCTGGGGTTGCCGAGTGAAGATGCCTTTGCCGGGCGCGGTGTATCGGCGTGCGCTACCTGTGATGGCTTTTTCTATCGTGGTAAAGATGTGGCTGTGGTCGGTGGTGGTGATACAGCGGTTGAAGAAGCCATTTATCTGGCCAATTTGTGCAATAAAGTCACCCTCATCCATCGCCGTGATGCGCTGCGTGCTGAGCCCATCATGCAGGATAAACTGCTCGCCACCGACAATATCGATGTGGCCTGGAACAGCACCACCGAAGAAATTCTGGGTGATGATTCCGGTGTGACCGGTATTCGTTTGAAATCAACACTGGATGAAACCATACGTGATCTCGACGTGCATGGTGTGTTTATTGCCATTGGCCACAAACCCAATACCGATTTTCTCATCGGTAAACTCGATATGGAAAAAACCGGTTATTTGATCACCGCAGGCAAGAGCACAGCAACATCGGTGGAAGGTGTATTTGCCGCAGGGGACGTGGCTGATTCAGTGTATCGTCAGGCTGTCACCTCGGCCGGTGAAGGCTGTAAAGCAGCCCTTGATGCCGAGCGCTGGCTCTCTGCCCAAGAGTAAGCCATGACACCGCAACGGCCATTGGCGGTACTGCTGGATCGTGATGGGGTGATTAATCTGGATTCACCGGATTATATTTTAACACCTGAACAATGGATACCTGTGCCCGGCTCGTTGCACGCCATTGCCCGCCTGCATAAAGCGGGCATCGCTATTGCCATTGTCAGCAATCAATCCGGCCTTGGCCGTGGCATGATGGATCAAAACACATTCAATGCAATTCATGCTAAAATGATGCTGGCCATCGAAAATGCCGGTGGTTTTATCAGCCATGTTTCCTATTGCCCACACGCACCCGATGAAGGCTGCTTATGTCGCAAGCCCAAACCCGGCATGGTAGTCGATAGCTTGAAAGCATGTGGTGTGACAGCTGATGCCGCCATCATGATCGGTGACTCTGTGCGTGATATGCAAGCTGCCCACAGTGCCGGTGTGACAGGGATATTGGTGCAAAGCGGTTATGGCGATGCGGCAACAATCCTGCAGCAATCACGCCAATGCATGCCAGCAGTTACTGCTTTTGCCGATCTGGCTGGCGCGGTGGATCATATACTGGGCGAAGTATCATCATCATGCTGCTGATCCGCTCCGCCCTGTTCAATCTCTGCTTTATGCTTTTAACCGTGGTGTTTTCCCTGTTGGTTATTCTATCACGTCCATTTGGTTTTGCTGCCGCATGGTCATGGGCGCGTGTATGGTCAGCCAGTATCTTCGCACTACTCCGCATCCTCTGTGGCATCCACATCACTATCGAAGGCAAGCAACACATGCCCGAGCACGCCTGCGTAGTCATGGCCAAGCACCAATCGGCAGCAGAAACCATCGCCATGCCAATCCTGTTGCCACCTTATGCCTGGATTCTTAAACGTGAATTGTTTTATATCCCATTCTTTGGATGGGCTTTGGCTTTGATGGGTGCAATTGGTATTCGTCGTGGCAGTCCACGAGCGGCCATTAAACAGGTCATGCAGGATGGTAAAACACGATTAATGCAAAACCTCTGGGTGGTCATTTTCCCTGAAGGCACTCGTGCCCCGGTCGGCAGCACAGGAAACTACCAACCTGGTGGTGTGATCGTGGCTCAAAAAGCCCAGACAGGCATTCTACCGCTGGCACACAATGCCGGCCTATTATGGCCCAAACGCGGTTTCATCAAACACCCCGGCACCATCACCTTCCGTTTTTTGCCCTATATTTCAGCCGAAGAAGTGGCATCGATCAAACGCAACGAATTATTGCAGCGCTTGGAATCCGATATCGAAGCCGAAACCAGAAAGCTGGGTGGTTGATCAGGTCACTTAACCTGTCCGGAACGTTCAATATCACCTGAATTTAAGTCATTCAACAGCCGAACCAGCGCTCGTCCAATCGCATAAGCCAAATTCACCGGCACGGCATTACCAATTTGTTTATACTGTGAGGTGATTGGCCCGCTAAACTCCCAGTCATCAGGGAATGTTTGAATTCTAGCATATTCACGCACAGCTAACGGTCTAGTTTCATCTGGGTGACAGCGCTCTGTTTGTTTTTGAGCCGGCGAACACGTTAACGTTAGGCTCGGTTCATCCCAAGATAGTCGCCTAGCCATGCCTGTTTTACCACCACCAAGATAATAACTTTTCATCATGTATTCTTTTTGCAGCGCCTCAGGCAAATCGCGCCAATAACCGCCGGGCGGCACCAATGCTAAAACATTTCGTTTCTTTTCAGGGTATTGTTGGCCTGCAGATGGCGAGACATCTGAATCGTATAACTCACCTTTTTTCAAGGCATCTTTAAGGTTCATAATACGCTGATAGGGTGATGGCCACTTAAATTCAGCCGCACTAGCCAAATCTTTTCTAATACCTACAAGCAATAACCGCTCTCTTTTTTGCGGCACTTGATAAAACATCGCTTTTAACACTCTTGGTTCAACAAGTTGATAACCCAACTCATCAATAACATGCTTGATTGTCGCAAGAGTTTTGCCTTCATCGTGTTTTAAAAGACCACGCACATTTTCAGCCAGAATTACTTTGGGGTCCGTTTCTTTAACAGCCCTTGCAAACTCAAAAAACAATGTCCCCCTTGCATCTTCAAAACCCAGTTTATTGCCAGCATATGAGAAGGCCTGGCAAGGAAAACCACCAGATAATATATCAATTTGATCATGATATGGTGTGAAATCTATTTGGGATATATCCCCTTCGATAACATTCCAGTCAGGACGATTTTTACGCAGTGTGTTGCAAGCATGTTTATCAATTTCATTCAACAGAACAGATTCAAAACCTGCTTTCTCCATGCCAAGAGCCAGCCCACCTGTGCCAGCAAATAACTCGATAAGTTTATACGAATGCAAAGGTTTTGTTGTTAATTCTTCATCCCAAACGCGATTATATGCAGCGCTATATTGGGCTGACGGAACTACCCTTAACGCGCTTTCTC
>CAYOTF010000065.1:0-6518 GCA_964406805.1 uncultured Zetaproteobacteria bacterium
CGGTGCCAATACCTGCATTGATCGGGGTGCAATCGGCGACACGGTCATTGAACGCGGTGTCAAACTCGATAATCAAATCCAGATTGCTCATAACGTTCACATTGGTGCTTATAGCATCATGGCTGGCCAAGTTGGTATTTCCGGCTCCACTCATATCGGCTCCGGCTGTCAGTTCGGTGGACAAGCCGCTCTTGCCGGTCACCTCACCGTCGGTGACGGCGTTAAGCTGGCAGCCAAAAGCGGGGTCATGTCAGATCTGGAAGCCGGTGGCACTTATGCTGGAGCTCCCGCCATGCCACACCGCTTATGGCTCAAGGTGTCAGCACTAAGAAGCAAGCTACCTGAACTCTGGAAAGCCCACCGCAACAACAATAAAACCTGAACAACGTCACGGAGTAGACATGCCTGAATTAACTATTGATGATATTATGAAGCGCTTGCCTCATCGTTACCCCTTTTTGCTGATTGATCGTATTCTGGATGTTGAAAAGGGTAAATCCATTCGCGCCTTAAAAAACGTCACCATCAATGAACCTCAATTTACCGGTCATTTCCCATCGCATCCGGTCATGCCTGGCGTTTTGCTGGTCGAAGCCATGGCTCAGGCTGGCGGTATGCTGGCGTTTCAATCGATCGAAGATGATCGCGATTATCTGGTTTATTTTACAGGCATTGATGGTGTGCGTTTCCGCAAACCGGTCGTGCCGGGTGATCAGGTGATTTTTGAACTGACCTGCTTGCGTCGTCGCGGCTTTCTATGGAAATTGCGTGGTGAAGCATTCGTCGATGGTGTACTGGTCTGTGAAGGCACACTGACTGCCACACTCATGCCGCAAGACGACGTATGAGTACCATTATTCACCCTACAGCAGTGATCGATAGCAAGGCGGAATTGGGCAACAATGTGACCATCGGACCGTATTGTGTTGTTGGTGAGCATGTCAGGCTCGGTGATGATTGCGAACTGCTGTCACACGTCGTGATTACCGGCTACACCACCATGGGAGCCGGCAACCGTGTGTTCCCTTTCTCCTCCATTGGCCAAATCCCTCAGGATTTGAAATATCACGGTGAAGCAAGCGAAGTTATTATTGGCGACAACAATCAAATCCGTGAAAATGCTACCATCAATGCAGGCACAGAGGGTGGCGGCATGGTGACCCGAATCGGCAGCGACAACCTGCTCATGGCCTACACGCATGTGGCGCATGACTGCCTGCTCGGCAACCGAATTGTCCTGGCCAATTGCTCCACTTTGGCGGGACACGTCGAAGTCGATGATGGTGCGATTATTGGCGGACTCTCCGCCATTCAGCAATTCGTACGCATTGGTAAACTGGCAATGATCGGTGGCATGTCCGGTGTCACCAAAGATGTGCCTCCCTATTGTCTGCTGGCCGGCGGCTATCGTTCCGGCTTGAGCGGCTTGAATGTTGTTGGTCTGAAACGCCAAGGCTACAAGCTCAAACAAATCGGCCAGCTCAAAGAGATTTATCGTTTATTGCTGCAGGAAAAAGGTAAGCGCGATGAACGAGTAGCTGAAGCAACAGCCTTATTGGATGCCGATGATGAAGTCGGACACAGCCTTGTAGCCTTTGTGCGCAGTGCCCAGCGCGGCCTGACCACACATGGCCGCGACTGCGAATAATTCATCACATGAAAAAAATTGGTCTGATTGCAGGCTACGGTCATTTTCCATTGGAATTGGCAGCCGCACTGACAAGCGCAGGCTTTGAAGTCCATACCGTCGCTGCACGCGAAGAAGCCAACCCCGACATTGAAAATCTAACCACCACCACCTGCTGGTTACATGTTGGCCAGATAGGCGGCATGATCAAAGCCTTCAAACGCGCCGGTGTTGAAGAAGTGGTAATGGCTGGAAAAGTACGCAAACTGCATCTGTTCCGCAATTTCAGACCCGATTTGACCGCCATGAAAGGCTTGTTGCGCCTAAAAGACCGGCGTGATGATTCCATCATGCTGACCATTGCCGAGTTATTGGCCGAAGGTGGCCTGACCCTGATTGATCAAACCCTCTACGCCGGTGATATGCTGGCAGGTGCTGGGCATCTCGCAGGTCCGGTTGCCAAAAAGAGAGAGCGCGACATCAGCTTTGGCTTTGAACAAGCCAAAGGCGTGGCAGGGCTGGATATCGGCCAAACCATCATCGTACAAAATCAGGCAGTACTCGCAGTTGAAGCCATTGAAGGCACCGATGAAGCCATCAAGCGTGGCGGCCAGCTGGGCAGCGGCAAGGCGGCCGTCATCAAAGTCGCCAAACCCAATCAGGATCTGCGTTTTGATGTGCCGGCCATTGGCCCTGATACGCTGGAAACCATGCATGCCTGCGGCTGCAACCTGCTGGCTGTCGAAGCAGGTAAAACCTTAATCATTGAACGCCAGCGTTTTATGCAACTGGCAGACCAATATCGGATTTCGATCTATGGCACTTCAATCGATGGCACTTCGACTCTGTAAAGCGCCGCGAAGCCACAGCAGATGAAACACTTTTTTATCAGTGCGGGTGAAACATCCGGTGACTTCCATGCTGCCACCGTCGTCGAGGAACTGAAAAAACGATTTCCTGATGCCTCGATCAGCGGTATTGCCGGCACACAAATGCAGCAACAAGGCTGTGTGCCACTGCACGATATGCATGAACTCAATGTCATGGGTATTGGCGATGTTCTGCGTTCATTAGGGCGCATTCGCCGCATTGAACAATCCATTCTGGCTCATTGCACGGCTCACAAGCCCGATGTCGCGATTCTGGTTGATTTTTCCAGTTTTCACATGCGACTTGGCCGCAAACTCAAACGACTCGGCATTCCAGTATTGCACTTTATTGCGCCCAAACTCTGGGCATGGGGCGGTTGGCGCGTAAAAAAATTAAAAAAATCCCAGGATAAACTGGCTTGCATCCTCCCCTTTGAACACCAATGGTTTACACAACGCGGCATCCGCCATGCCGAATACGTCGGCAATCCCAGTGCCGTGGCCTGCCAACAGGGGTGGAGTGCAGCAGAATTAAAACAACGCATCGGTGTCGATGAGCATCAACCCCTGCTGGCGCTGTTGCCAGGCAGCCGCCCGCAAGAAATTAAAACCCACGCCCCCCTGCTGGCTGAAACACTGCGTCAAATACAGCAACACATACCGGATCTGGCCTGCGTCGTACCGCTTGCACCCGGCGTGAAGGTGGAAGATTTACAAGCGCTGTGGCAGTTAGGAGCCAAGCCCATAGCGCGCACCGAATCAGCCTATGCTATGCGCGCCGATGCTGCGGTTGCGGTGTCCGGTACAGCAACACTTGAACTCGCCTTATGGAACACTCCCACCGTATTAATTTATAAAGCAGCACCCTTAATGGCCTTCCTGGCACGACGTTTAATCAAGGTTCGCAGTGTAGGGTTGAGCAACATCATTTTAGGTGATAAGCCCGTGATACCCGAATTGGTTCAGGAAAATTGCACCGTCGATAACATCATCGCGCAACTGCTACCTCTAATACGCAATGAACAAGCAGCACTGCAACAACGCCGCGAATGTGCAAAGCTACGTGAACTACTAGGACAGAAAAAGCCCGCATCTGGGGCTGTTGATATCATTGAAAGTCTGATTAACGAGTAAGTCTCTATTCCGAAAACTCATGCCTTGATAGCAAATGCAGTTGTTTTGAGATAAGTTATTCCTTTAGCCCAGATTATTCATGAATCGCTGTGATGATCGCGCCGAGCCTTTGTTCGCAACGAATTCCGAGGAGGGAGACCGTAGCAGTGCATACGGACGACTGACAAGGGATTTGTTGCGAGCAAAGGAACAAGCGAGGGCGCAGCAGTATTTATGAATAATCGGGGTTAGGTGGGGTAGGATATGATACAAAGTTCAACAAGGTTGAAAGTTAGCTTTTTTCACCGTTTGGATATTAAGCTTATGGTGGTATTAACATCAGTATTGCTAGTCGTTTTTGGAGCCGTTTTTTATTTGGTGAGCCAACAGCAACAAAAGCAAGTTATGGAGCAGGCAAAATCTGAATCTAAGGCCGTAGCTCAAACATTATTGGCAAGCTTGCAAAGCTTAATGCTAGCCGGTGATGGTAACTTGGCTGCAGATTGGTTGCAGCGTGTAAATTTAGAATCTTCAATTGAACATGTTGATGTCTTTAGAATTGATGGTGTACAGGCTTTTCGGGATTTAAAAACCATCAAAAAAGTAAATCACTATTTAGATAATGAGGTGTTTAGCCGTGAAAATCCTCTGCTAGCCACTTCCATTGAAAACCTTTTTAAAAATGATTTTAATCAGGCGGCTTCAGGCAGGCCTGCGGTGATTCAACAAGACAATCAGCATTTAACTTATCTGATGCCAATAGCCAAAGATAACCGTTGCCTTGCTTGTCATGGTTACGACGCATCACCTGTGCGCGGTGTATTAAAGGTCAGCATCTCTACAAAAGCTGCAATGAACCGCGTGAAACAGATGCAGGATAAGCTCTTGTTCTGGCTTGTATTAAGCGTACTGGCGCTTGGCTTGGCTGTATTTGTGTATGTTCGCAAACGTATGATTAGCCCATTATTGGGCATGGTGAAGTTAAGTGAAAAAATCGCTAACCACGAATTCAATGAGCAGCTGCACGTGACTGGGCATGATGAAATTGCTGTGCTAGCACGCAGTTTTAATGCCATGAGTCAGCATCTGCAACAAACGACAGTATCAAAAGATTATGTAGATAATATTCTTGAATCGCTCGGTGAAATGTTGTTGGTGACAGACAAAGAAGGCAAAATACTCACTGCAAACAGAGCAGCAAGTCAGTTGTTGGATTACAACACTAATGAACTGATAGGCTTGCCTATCAGTTCATTAGTATCTGCGAATTTAGAAGAACTTACATTCAAAGAGCAGGCTATTATTCAAGCGGATGATGGTGTGGAAAGTGTTGAAGTTAATTTCAAAAACAAATCAGGCATGGATGTACCCGTTTACCTCACCATTTCACGCTTGCATGAACGGAACAGTAACGCCTTTAAAATGGTACGCGCTGCCCGAGATATGACCAAACAAAAAAAAGCTGAAAAAGCGCTGAGATTAGCGGCAAAAGTAATGGATACGGTGTCTAATGCGATTATGCTGGTTGATCCGGATATCAAAATTTGCTTGGTTAATCCGGCCTTTACTCGCATTACAGGTTATGAACTTGAAGATGTGGTGGGTAAAAACCCGAATATTTTAAAATCAGGATATCAAGATAAAGTATTTTATCAAACGATGTGGCAGGAGATTCTAGAGCGCGGGTTTTGGCAGGGTGAAATCTGGAACAAAAAGAAAGATGGTAGTATTTATCCCGAATGGTTGATTGTGACCACCATTAAAGATGAAAATGATCATATTTCACATTATGTAAGCTCATTCCTGGATATTACTGAGCGTAAAGAATTTGAACAAAAACTAGAGCATTTAGCCAACCATGATATTTTAACAGGCCTGCCGAATCGATTGTTGTTCATGGATCGTTTAGAGCATGCGCTCTCTGTATGCCAACGCTCCAAGCGAAAAGTTGCTTTAATTTTTATTGATATTGATGGCTTCAAACTGGTGAATGATACCCATGGTCATGATGTTGGTGACGCTCTACTTATTCAGATTGCGTATCGTTTGAAAAAATCAATTCGCAATTCAGATACAGTCGCGCGAGTGGGTGGTGATGAATTTGTAATGATTATCGAAGATATTGTTGATATTGATATTGTGATAAAAATTGCCAATAAAGCCTTAAAGAAAATGCGTAAACCGTTTGAACTCGATGATTTGATTTGTAATGTTGGAGCAAGCTTAGGGATCAGTATTTTTCCGGATGATAGTCAAGATGGCGATGAGTTGAGCAAGCTTGCTGATACAGCCATGTATTACTCCAAAACATCAGGCCGCAATCGAATCACAGTATTTCATGATTTAACCAAACATGACTAAGGCTTTGAATCAATAGGGTTTATGAGCAAGCAAAAAAGAGGGTTCCTGAGTTTTATGTGCCGGTGCCAGGCTTTTATATTTTGATACTGAGTATGGTAATGAACTGGATATTCCCCTTAGTTTTGTTTCTTTCAAGCTGAAGTTTCACTGTTTTTCTCGCTCGCTCGAACACCAGTGCGCGGCTCAATCCGGGTTTCTGGTGCATATTGAATAATTACTGCTTTGATTTATGCGATGTCGGGTTTGTTTGCTTTGTCCGGGCTTTCCGCCAGCCGTTGTTCGATGTGATCGATTCGGGTCGGAGCGGGTGGATGGGAATCATGCCAGCGTGAATAAAGCGGGTCAGGGGTAAGTGTGCTGGCATTATCTTCATACATTTTGACCAGTGCTGTTACCAAGGCTTCACCATCACTGTTGGCGACAGCATAGGCATCGGCTTCAAACTCATCCTTGCGTGAGGAATAGCTCATGACAGGCCCCAAGGCAAAGGTGAATGCAGGTAGCACGAGCATGAACAGTACCAGAGCGGCATGATTGGAGGCTGTGCT
>CAYOTF010000065.1:6549-13885 GCA_964406805.1 uncultured Zetaproteobacteria bacterium
GTGTGATCCAGCCCAGCAGGGCGAATCCAGCTAGCGATGATAGAATCATCACGATCAAGCGTTTTTTCACATGGCCATGATGAAAGTGGCCGAGTTCATGTGCCAATACTGCTTCGGTTTCGATGGCTTGCAGTTGATTCAGTAGGGTGTCAAAAAAGACAATGCGCTTGGCATTGCCGAGGCCGGTGAAATAAGCGTTGCCGTGGCTCGACCGGCGCGAGCCATCCATGACAAACAAACCATTGCTTTGAAATCCGCAGCGGTTCAATAAAGCTTCGATGCGTTGTTTCATTTCGCCATCAGGCAAAGGGCTGAATGTGTTGAATAGCGGCGCGATGAAGCTGGGATAAGCCCAGATCATCAATAGCATGAAGGCAGTCCATGCAGCCCAGGCATACAGCCACCAGTTCGTACCCGCGCCAGCCATCAGGCTTAAGATTACCCAGCCCATGCCGGCACCGATAACCAGCATCAGCGCGAGTTGTTTGAGCATATCACCGAGATACAAGCCGGGCGTCATTTTATTGAAACCGAAACGCGCTTCAATGCCGAATGTACTGTAGATATCCAAGGGTAAATCAATGACATGGCTGATGAGAAAGAATAACAATAAAAAGACCACGCCTGTCCAGATTTCGGACAGTTCAAAGGACTGCGTCCAGCTATCGAGAAAATTCAGGCCACCACCGACCGTCCAGGCAAGCAATACAAACAGCGCGAAAATTTGGCCGATATTGCCGGGGCTGAGTTTGGCAACGGTATAGTCTGCTGCTTTTTGATGTGCTGCTAATGCTATTTTATCGGCGAAACGTTGCGGCACGGTATCGCGATTAGCTTTGACATGCATTTCCTGACGGGTGGATAAATACAGGCTGATGGCTGTAGCAAGTGATGCAAAGATTAATACTGTCCATGTCCAACTGGTCATGCTGAATGTCGTCATGCTGAACGAGGTAAGGGTGGAAGCAGTCATGTGGTTACCGTCCTGATGGGGAGTCTATTTGTAGTGTTTGTGGATGATGGTGCAGTGGCGGATGATGGCTTAGCCTGGTTTTTTAGTCACCATTGATTTCAATACGAGCTAACCCTTGGCGTAGGGTAATGGCTGATTGCAAGACGGGCAGCATTAATACAGCGACCTTAGCTTCATCAATACTGGACTTTAATTCGACCAGTGCTTCCAAGCCTAAATCATCAAGCACATCGCGATGGCCTGCATCGGTGGATAGATGGCTGGCCAATACCCAGCCTGCAATGCGCACATCCCATGCAATCGCAGCCAATGCGGCGGTTGCTGAAGCACGGCCATCGAGTAGTACGGGCACACCTTTATTGGCGGCGGCACGATAAAAGCCTGCCATGGCAGCCATTTCCAGGCCGCCGAGCTCGCGGAGAATATCGTGTGAGGGTGTGCCTTTGGCGCGATTAAGCGCCTTTTCTACGGCTAATAATTCCTTGGCATACATTTCCGGACTACTGTTTGCACATGTTGTTAAGGTTTCTTCGGGTGATAGACCGAGTAATTCAGCAATCAGAGCCGCGATGGCAATATGATCGCCGCAACTGATGGAACTGGCGATTAACAGGTTCGCGCCGTTATCAATGCAGCGGTTGGCCATTTCTTCGCCAATGCCAACAATTTCCCAGTAATCGACTTGCGTCATGGCTGATTCTCTGGTGATGTCCGGTGTGCCGGTAGGCAGTACTTTGGCATGTTCGATGGCATCGTTATCCGCCAGAGAGCCAGCTACGCCGACATCAACAATATGCAGCCGGCAATCGGCCTGTTTGCACAAGGCTGTGATGGCGGAATGTTTGGATGCGGCATGTTGTACCCGCTCCAATGTGGAGTGTGATCCGTTGCACTGCAATGCCGTGGCAACACCATGATCGGCGGCAAACAATACGGCGGCAGCGTGCAGGGAATCCGGAATCTTTTTGTCTTGCCGTTTGGAAAACCACAATGCCAGATGCTCAAGCTGTGACATGCAGCCAGTGGATTGCAACACGCTATTCTGATGCGTTTGCTCGGGATGAATGGATGGGATGGGCATTATTCAGTCATCCCGAAAAGAGGGCAGTGGAGCGGGGGCTGAAATTGCAAGGCATGGTTCATGACAAAAATAGTATAGCCCATGGCTGATGAAATGTAGTGTTTTCTTTGCCAGCTATCAGGCATAGGAATCAATTAAGCTGCGAATTGATTTCGGAGCCACATCTTCTGCCAGAAAAGCATCGCCAATATTGCGCAGCAGGATGTAACGAATGCGGTCGCCAATGTTTTTCTTATCATGCCCCATGGCATCGAGCCATGCATCAGCAGAAAAGTGCGGAATGCTGGTGGGTAAGCCTGCTGCTTGATAACAATCGTGAATGGTTTGTTCGATACCGGCCGGAGCATGGTTTAACTGCTCGGATAAACGTGCCGCCATCAAGGTGCCGATGGCGACGGCTTCGCCATGCAGGTAAGTCGTGTAATGGGTCATTGATTCTATGGCATGGCCAAAGGTGTGACCGAGATTCAGCAGCGCGCGCACACCCTGTTCGGTTTCATCGGCGACCACGACTTCGGCCTTGTGACGGCAGGATGTGTGAATGAGGTGGGATAATACTGCGGCATCAAGCTTGAGTGCAGCCGGCATATTATATTTCATCCAGGTGAACAGCTCGGCATCACGAATCAGCCCATACTTGATGGCTTCGGCAATACCGGCACGCACTTCACGAAGCACTAGCGTATTTAATACCAACGGATCAATCCATACCAAACGGGGTTGATAAAAGGCACCGATCATATTTTTACCGTGCGGGTGATTGATGGCTGTTTTGCCGCCTACACTGGAGTCAACCTGTGCCAAAACGGTGGTAGGAATCTGAATAAATGGAATGCCACGCCGATAACAGGAGGCTGCAAAGCCGGTCATATCACCAACCACACCACCGCCGAGCGCAATCACTGGCTCATTGCGTGAGAGTTTTGCGGCCATCAGGGCATCCATGATCAAAGCAAAGCTTTGCATGGTTTTGTAGCGCTCACCATCGGGCAAGATACATTCGGATACTTGCCAGCCAGCCTGCTGCAAGGATGTTTTTACACGTTGCAGATAGAGCGGTGCAATGGTCGTGTTGCTGATGATCATGCAGCGACTCGGGCTGAGGAAGAGATCTGAAATGGCTTTTCCGACCTGCTCCAAGCAGCCCGGCTCAATATGAATATCATAGGAGCGCGCGCCTAAATCAACGTGGTAAATCTGTGTGTTGCTATTCAATTTGGGCATGGCCTGACTCTGGCATGATCGTAGGCATCATAGAAGCTGGAAAACTATTTAATCCGTACGGTTTATGAATGGTTAAGATTCACTGGCTGGCATAAATTGCAGTGCCACACCGTTATTGCACCAGCGCTTTCCGGTGGGTTTAGGGCCGTCATTGAAGACATGGCCTTGATGGCCACCGCAGCGGGCACAATGGTATTCCGAGCGTGGAAGAATCATTTTGAAATCGCGTTTGATTTCGGTGTGCCCTTCAATGGGTTGATAAAAACTCGGCCAGCCAGTGCCACTATCGAACTTGGAATCTGAATCAAACAAGGGCAAAGCGCAGCCGGCACAGACATAGCTGCCCTTATTGTATTGCTTGTTCAGATCGCTGCTGAACGGGGGTTCGGTGGCTTCATTGCGCAATACATCATATTGTTGAGGGGTCAGTTGATTGCGCCATTCGCTGTCGGACCGGATGATTTTTTCAATGGTGTTTGTGTCTCGATTTGGTTTTTTTGCATTCATTGCATTCTTCCTTGGTGTTTCAGCATCGAGTAGGCGTGGCAGGGTGAATAGTGCTGCGCTGGCTACGGCGCTGGCGAGTGCGGCTTGTAAAAAAGTCCTACGTTTCATGATTGTTGCCCCCACAATTGCTCAAGCCGTTGGTCGCGGCCACAGTTGTAACGGTAAAATTTGTAACGGATGGGATTTTTAAGGTAATAATCCTGATGGTATTCTTCCGCTGGCCAGAAGTGGCTTGCAGCTGTGATCTCAGTGATAAGCTCGGCAGCGAAGTGTTTGTCCTGGATGATTTTCTGTTTGGAGGCTTCCGCACTTAAACGTTGCTGTTTATCATGATAAAAAATGCCGGGTCGATATTGCGAACCAACATCACAAAACTGGCGATTGGCGGTGGTTGGATCCGAATTGCGCCAATAGACCTCAAGCAATTGTTCATAGCTGACTTTTTTTGCATCAAATACAATTTGAACGGCTTCGGTATGGCCGGTGCTGCCGGCAGAAACCTGTTGGTAGGTTGGATGATCCTGATGGCCGCCGGTATAACCCGAAGTGGTTGAGATCACGCCATCGATTTCATCGAAGGGGTGTTCCATGCACCAGAAGCAGCCGGCTGCGAAAGTAGCTGTTTCGAATGAATTCGGGGCTTGATTCTGAGTTGCTGCTGCGGGTATTGCTGTCATGATCATCACCATCCCTATAAAAAGGCATTGTTTTAACGTTGTTGCTAGTCGTGTTGCCGCTGTCATTCTTTGTCTCATTTGGTCTCCAGCTTGCTTTTTTCGACGTTGGAAACTCATGATGATGATAAACATAGCTGAATTTCAGATGAAATCGATACTGTGATGCGTAAGCTCAGCCAATACAGAGGTGCAACTATGAATGATGATCGACGCTTGGTGTATTCCACCGAACAGGGCTCACTCGATAAGCCGATGCGGAATGCGCCCTCGAAACGAAAAAAAACACGTCATGCGGCAAGCAGCGCAGCGGCAATTACGAATCCGAACAAACAAGGTGTACGCCTTCGGCGCGAGTCGAAAGGACGTGGTGGCAAAACGGTGTGTGTCGTGGATGGTTTGTGCCTGTCTGATGCTCAGTTGAAGCCCTTGTTGAAAAAGCTAAAAGGGCAATTGGGCTGCGGTGGTGCTGTGAAGGACGGTCTGTTGGAAATTCAGGGTGATCATCGTGAAAAACTAGTACTCTTGTTGGAAAAAGAGGGCATCAAAGCCAAGCTGGCAGGTGGTTGATGCCGATTGTTTTCGGCTCAGTGTGGGATAAAAGGAAAAGGGTGGAGTCTGCACTCTCCACCCTTAATATAGAAAACAATTTTCACTGCTGCTGACAGTGCAGCAAGTCTAATGCGGAACTGTGACAACAATGTGACATGCGACACTCTTTTGGATGCAAGTGGTTCAAATGGAATTTATTTTTTACGGCATACAAAAAAAGAGGCGGACCATCGTCCGCCTCTTTTTATCCCCTTCTCGGTAAGGTTGTTTTAAGTTTTCAGGCTTCTTCCAACAAGGCTTTCATGGATAGGCGGATGCGGCCGTTGCGATCCACATCCAAGACTTTCACACGGACCTCCTGTCCTTCTTTCAGTTCATCGGCAACTTTTTCAACACGGTGATTGGCAATCTGTGAGATGTGTACTAAACCATCGGTACCGCCAACAACACGTACAAAAGCACCAAAATCCATCAACTTGACGACTTTACCATTGTAGATGGCACCGACTTCAACTTCAGCCACGATGTCTTCGATCATCTTCTGTGCTGCTTCACCGGCTTCTCCTGTTACTGCGAAGATGGTGATGGTGCCATCATCGGCAATATCAATCTTAGCACCGGTTTCTTCAACGATGCCGCGAATCACTTTACCACCCGCGCCGATGACTTCACGAATTTTGTCGGATTTGATTTTCATGGTGAACATGCGCGGTGCATGATCTGCGATGGAGTCGCGAGGCTCTTGCATGCACTTGGCCATTTCATCGAGAATATGGATGCGAGCGCCATGCGCTTGAGCCAATGCTTCTTTCATGATTTCGCGCGTCAAACCAGCAATCTTGATGTCCAATTGCAGGGTGGTGACACCATCGCGGGTACCGGCTACTTTGAAATCCATATCGCCCAGATGATCTTCATCACCGAGGATGTCGGTGAGTACAGCATAGCCATCGGATTCAAGAATCAAGCCCATGGCAACACCGGCGACAGCCGCTTTGGTCGGCACACCGGCATCCATAAGAGCCAGAGATGTACCACAAACTGAAGCCATGGATGATGAACCATTGGATTCGGTGATTTCAGATACCGAACGGATGGCATAACCGAAGTCTTCCATCGATGGTAATACAGCTTCAACACCGCGACGCGCCAAACGGCCATGACCGATTTCACGACGACCCGGAGGGCCGAAGCGGCGTGCTTCACCAACAGAATACGGAGGGAAGTTATAATGCAGCATAAAGCGCTGTTTGGCGACACCTTCGAGTGATTCGGTGGTCTGCATGTCGGATTCAGTACCGAGCGTGATGGTTACCAGCGCCTGCGTTTCACCACGGGTGAACAGGGCGGAACCATGGGTGCGTGGCAATACGCCTACCTGGCAATCAATGGCGCGAACCTGATCGGTAGAGCGGCCATCAATGCGTGGGTTGCCGGCGATGATAGAGCGACGCACAACATCTTTTTCCAGGCCTTTGACTGCAGATGAAACATCATTGGAGGTGAATTCGCCGGGAGCTTCTTCAGAACCCGCCAGTTTTTCTTGTGCTGCTGCACGAAATGCTTCGATTTTGGCGGAGCGGGCAGACTTATCAACAATGGCGTAAGCTTCACGTACATCGGCTTCAAATGCTGATTTCACAGCGCCTTTCACATCATCGTTGCCAGCCAGTTCAATGTTTAATTTTTCTTTACCGGCCAATTTGACCAGTTCTTCGATGGCATCAAGCACAGGCTGATAGCCTGCCTGACCGAAGATGATGGCATCAATCATCTGTTCTTCGGATAATTCTTTGGCTTCGGACTCGATCATCAATACTGCATCACGTGTGCCTGCAACGATCAGATCCAATGAGGATTCAGCAACCTGTTCGTAGGATGGGTTCAATACGAATTCACCATCAATCAGGGCCACACGGGATGCGGCGATGGGTTCAGCGAAGGGTACATCGGAAATAGCCAGAGCAGCAGATACACCATTGATGGCAATGATATCCGGATTGGTGCCTTCATCGGCGGAGATGACTGTGGCAATAACCTGTGTTTCGTGAAAATAACCTTTGGGAAACAATGGACGGATTGGACGGTCAATCAAACGCGACGTCAGGGTTTCTTTTTCAGATGGACGGCCTTCACGTTTGAGGAAGCCTCCTAAAAAGCGGCCTGCAGCATACGTTTTTTCCTGGTAATGCACGGTCAATGGCATGAAATCCACACCTTGCAATGGCTGCTTGGCAGCGGTTGCGGCAACATGAACAACCACATCGCCAACTTGTGCTAGAACAGAGCCACCAGCTTGGCGTGCTACACGTCCTGTTTCAAATG
>CAYOTF010000066.1:0-13866 GCA_964406805.1 uncultured Zetaproteobacteria bacterium
ATCAGAATGCGGCGTTTTGATTTTATAGGTACTGCCTTCAAGGATATCGTCGCGTTCAAGCAAGGGTGCGATTTGATGCACATTGCTCTCTTCAGCGGCTTCATCGCCCTGTTTTTTTACTTCGTAAGCGGTGATCTTTTTATCAATTTTAATGTTCATGTTTACTCCCGTGCATATCCAGAATTCGCTGAAGCTGGACGTGTCTCATTCGTGTAGCAGCTGCATGGCGCTTATCGCGCTGCTTATGTGTTGTTCTGACGATCTGCCGCACATCAGATGTTGGCAGGCTGGCCAATGACCACAGATTGATGGGTGGAAAGCGCATCTCTGCCCATTCAATGTTTTGCTGCATCATCGGCTTTGTGACTTAAAACTTGCCGTAATAACCTTCTTTCAAGGCATCGAATAGGTTGGCTGCGCTATGCATTTCACCGTCGTATTCAATTTCATCATTGCCCTTGGCTTCAACGACCGTACCGTCATCGAGGGTGAATTTGTAGGTGGTGTTGGCCAAGTCTTCTTCTTTGACCAATACCCCCTGAAAGGCTTCCGGGTTAAAGCGGAAGGTGGTGCAACCCTTCAAACCCTTTTTGTAGGCGTAGAGATAAATATCCTTGAAATCTTCATAGGGGAAATCGGTTGGCACATTGGCCGTCTTGGAGATCGATGAATCCACCCACAGCTGTGCCGCAGCCTGAATATCCACATGTTGTTTCGGTGTGACTTCATCGGCGCTAATAAAATAATCTGGCAGTTTGGTATTCTCTTCCTGAGAAAGTGGCATCGCAGCCGCATTGATCAGCTCCCGATAAGCCAGCAATTCAAAGGAGAACACATCCACCTTTTCTTTGGTTTTACGGCCTTCGCGGATAATGTTGCGCGCATAATGATGGGCGAAGCTGGGCTCGATGCCATTGGAGGCATTGTTGGCCAGACTCAAGGAAATCGTGCCGGTCGGGGCAATCGAGGAATGATGGGTAAAGCGACACCCCTTTTCGATCAAGGCTTCGATCATGGCGCGATCATCGGCATCACCATTCTGCAGGAACTTTTGCATGTAGTTGGAATATTTTGCCCACAGCACACGCCCTGGTAATTTATCGCCGATCGTGATGCCGTCATCAGCCATAGCCGGACATTTGCTCATCATTTCTGCCGTCACTTCAAACTGCTCATCCATGATCGGCGCAACGCCCTTTTCTTCCGCCAACTGCAGCCCCGTCTGAAAACCAGTGCGCGCCATTTCATAGGCAATCTGTTCGGTAAACTCTAGAGATTTTTCCGACCCGTACGGCGTGCGCATCATGGTCAAGGTGGAGCCGAGCCCCAAGAACCCCATGCCATGACGACGCTTGGACAGAATTTCATCGCGTTGCTTATCCAAGGGCAAGCCGTTGATATCAACCACATTATCCAGCATGCGTGTAAAAACAGAAATCACTTCGCGGTATGCTGGCCAGTCAAAATAAGCATTGGCCGTAAACGGTTCGCGCACAAATTTGGTCAAGTTAATGCTGCCGAGCAAGCAGGCACCATACGGTGGCAAAGGCTGTTCGCCACACGGGTTGGTGGCACGAATATCTTCGCAAAACCAGTTGTTGTTTAGTTCATTCACTTCGTCGATCAAAATGAAGCCGGGCTCAGCATAATCATAGGTGGAGGCCATGATAACATCCCACAAACGATGCGCTTTGAGGGTTTTGTATACCTTGCACGCCACAAAACCACGATCATCCTTGACCGCATTCGATGGCGGATTGGCTACCTGCTTGAAGATGATGCGGGTATCCGGATCATCAATCTCCGTTTGGCTGGCTGGAAAAACCAAATCCCAATCGCCATCGTTTTTAACCGCTTCCATAAAATCACGTGTGATCAAACACGAAAGATTAAACTGGCGCAAACGGCCATCTTCACGTTTGGCACGAATGAATTCCATCACATCGGGAAGCGAGATGTCAAAGGTGCCCATTTGCGCACCACGGCGGCCACCGGCAGAGGATACGGTGAAACACATTTTATCGTAAATATCCATGAACGACAGAGGCCCTGACGTATAAGCGCCCGCACCACTGACATACGCACCTTTCGGGCGCAGCGTGGAAAATTCATAACCGATGCCGCAGCCGGCTTTGAGGGTTAGCCCAGCTTCATGCACCATGGCCAGGATACCATCCATGGAATCAGGCACAGTGCCGGAGACTGTGCAGTTGATGGTTGATGTGGCGGGCTTGTGCGCTCTTGCACCAGCATTGGACATAATACGGCCAGCCGGGATCGCACCGTTGGCCAGTGCCCAGGTAAAACGATTATGCCAGAATTCACGTTTATCTTCATCTTCCACTTCGGCCAGAGCCAGCGCAACACGATCATAAGTAGCTTGAATATCTGCATCAACAGACTCGCCATGTTTATCTTTCAAACGGTATTTTTTATCCCAGATGTCCAGCGAAGCTGGCTGAAAAGCAATCTCACCGCCTTCACTCTCTGGCGTGTTTTTAATCGATGCAATATTCAAAGCCTGCGAATTCGCGCTCATGCTATTCCCCTTGGATGTTGTGATTGTCCCGTGTGGTTTATCAATCCCATCGGCGAATATAGACACAACATGTAGGGTGTCAAGAAATAGATAACCACTATTTGTAGTGTTTTTATGCACACAAACTATTCACCGCTTATCCACATACTATACACCGCAAGATCCATGTCCCTGTGGATAAACAGACTTTATTTGGAGTGCGCGCCTCTGCCTGATACGATGCGCAGCCCATGAATCATACTACCCATGCAAACAATGCGGATCATACCGCCCCCGCTTCAGGCACCCCTGAAGTCGATCCCTCGAATAATCAAAGCAACGATGCCACGCATTTCGGCTATGAAAACGTCAGCGGACGTGAAAAAGTTAACCGTGTCATGGGCGTGTTTTCATCCGTCGCCAGCCAGTACGATGTGATGAACGATTTAATGAGCGCCGGCATGCACCGCTTATGGAAGCGCCGCATGATTAGCCTCGCCGCTATTGGTGCAGGTTCCCGGGTGCTCGATGTGGCAGCAGGTTCCGGCGATATCGCCATTGGTTTAGCGAATAAAATGGGGCCATCCGGTCGTGTTGTGTTGACCGATTTGAATGGCCCGATGTTGGCCGAAGGCGCACGCCGGATCATCGATGCCGGCTTGTTGCCGGGGCGAGCGGATTGCATTCAAGCCGATGGCACACGGTTGGCTTTTGCAGATAATAGTTTCGATTGTGTGACGATTGCCTTTGGCATCCGCAACTTTCTCGACATCGATGCGGGATTGGCTGAATTTTATCGCATTCTCAAGCCGGGCGGACAATTTATGTGTCTGGAGTTTTCACGCCCTACACTGGCTCCGCTGGAAACACTATATAATGCCTATTCGTTTAATATGATCCCTTTGATTGGTGAAAAAGTGACCGGTGATCGTGAATCCTATCAATATCTGGTGGAATCGATTCGCCGCTTTCCCGATCAAAAGCGTTTTGCCAAGCTGATCGATCAGGCCGGCTTTGAACTGGTAAAATACAACAATATGTCCGGCGGCATTGTAGCGCTGCATCGGGGTTATAAGATATGAGTGTGATGTTTTTACCCTTGCGGTTAATTCCGGTGCCGGTGCAGTGCGTCGTGATGACAACGGTACTGGATTTGGTATTTTCGCGTGATGAATCGCTCAAACCGTATTTGCACGATTTGGAAGGTCGCGTATTCCGCATCCATGTGCGTGATACCAACGCAATCATGTTTCTGGGTTTTACACGCGGCAAAGCATGGGTGCATTCGTCCTGGTCTGGCGAGGTCGATGTGCGCTTGAATGCCACAACGGCAGGCTTTGCGCGCATGTGTTTTGGCCATGAAGATCCGGATGATCTGGTCTTTCAACAGGTGCTGAAACTATCCGGCGATTCCGATGCGATGCTGCGCTTTAAAAAGCTGTTTGCTGCAGCAGACCTCGATTGGGAGCGGGAGTTGCGTTCTTCTTTTGGTGAGTTCTTTGGTTCGCGCGTTACGCGTGCAGCACATGCTCTGGTGGCGGCTGAGCAAAAGGTCGCAGACGGTACAAAGGCCGCTGTAGATCATCGTTTGCGCGACATGGATTTGCCCGATGCTGAACGCTTGCAGGCCTGGCAAGCCGGTGTCGAACATCTCGCCCATCAGATTTCACGTTGCAAAGGGCGTGTTACTCGTTTGCAACACCGCCTCGATCTGCTTGCTGAGCCGACCAGCCAAACAAGCAAAAAAGAATGAGTCTTTTCACCCTATGAGACTACCGAGCAATATCCGCCGCAACCTGCGTTTGATGCGCATTGGCCATATTCTGGCCACACATGGCTTAGCTGCACTGGCTGTACGCATGCGTTTGTTTTACCCCTATGTCTGGCTGGTGCAGTTGTTTCGTGGTGATGAGTTGCCAAAAAATATGGGCGCTCAAATCCGTTTGGTATTGGAAGAGCTAGGCCCCACCTTTATCAAATTCGGACAGATGCTATCCACCCGTGTTGATTTATTACCCATGGAAGTCGCACTGGAACTCAAAAAGCTGCAAGACGATGTGCCACCGGAACCCTTTGAATCGGTACGCAAGGTCATCGAACACAGCTTCAAAAAGCCGGTGACCGGCGAACACGGTTTGTTTGCTTTTTTTGATGAAACACCGATTGCCGCAGCATCAATTGCACAAGTGCATTTTGCTGAGCTGCATGATGGCCGGCATGTGGCGGTTAAAGTACGGCGCAATCATATTGGCAAGACCATCGAATCCGACCTGGCAATCCTAAAACTGCTGGCCGGATTGTTTGAGCGTTATTTCCCTGAATACCATCGTTTGAAAGCGCCTCAGGTGATTGAAGAGTTTTCAATCACCATTCGCGGCGAACTGAATCTGCGTGCTGAAGCCGCCCATTGCACCCGCTTTGCTGAAAACTTTGTCGATCTTGAAGGTGTGCGTGTGCCCGAAGTGATGTGGGATTACACCCAGACCGAGGTCTTAACCACGGAACGTATTATAGGGCTGCCTATTGATGAGCGGGCGGCATTAACAGAAGCTGGCCATGATTGTTTGAAGCTGTGTGAAAAGACTGCCACACTGTTCTTCCGTACAGTGTTTGTGGATGGCTATTTCCATGCCGATATGCATCCGGGTAATATTTTTGTTGATGCCAAGGGTGATATTGTGCTGGTGGATTTCGGCATTGTCGGACGACTGGATATGAAATCGCGGCGCTATATCGCGGAAATGCTGATGGCGTTTTTGAAAGAAGATTACAAACGTGCGGCAGAAGTACATGTGGAAGCCGGTTATGTGCCGGCCGACACCAATATCTCCGCTTTTGAAGATGCCTTGCGTGAAATTGCCATACCGATCTTTAATCGTCCACTGGCTGATATTTCGATTGCCGAGTTATTGTTATCGATGTTTGCTGTCACTGAACGCTTTAAAATGGAAACACGGCCAGAGTTATTATTGTTGCAGAAAACCATGGTGGTCATGGAAGGCGTGGCCAGAGAGTTGGCCAACGATGTAAACATCTGGATGCTGGCCAGACCATTGATTACCGAATGGGTGACCCGCCATGTCGGTCCTATTGGCAAAGCAGAAGCCGCCTTTGACGACGTGCGTGGCCAGTTGCGCAACTGGATGCTATTGCCGGAAAAGATTGACGGCCTGCTTTCACGCATCGAAGAGGGTAATGTCAGCTTTACCGCCACCCCATCACGTTTGCCCATCGTCGCAGGCTCTATGCTTGCTGCTGGCGGCGGTGCGTATTTGGCATGGTCATTAGCTCACGATGGCTCAAACGCGACTATTGTGCTTGCAGCCATACTGATGGGGTTTGGCTTTATCCTCTCCTTATCCAACAAATGAATGACATTGTGAATCCATATTCTTCAGCTATAATCTGCCTCACATTTTATTTCAATTACTCCCCATCACTATTTAAAGACACAAAGCGAGGAACTCGATGAGTCAAAATTTTGTTTTTACGTCCGAATCTGTATCCGAAGGTCATCCCGATAAAGTGGCGGATCGCATCTCGGACAGTGTGTTGGATGCACTGTTGGAGCAGGATAAATATTCCCGCGTAGCCTGTGAAACCATGGTTACCACTGGCATGGCGATTGTGGCCGGTGAAATCACCACATCTGCCGTGGTTGATTATCAGGATATTGTGCGCGCTGCGATTAAAGATATTGGTTACAACTCTTCAGCCATGGGTTTTGACTGGGAATCATGCGCAGTCTTGGTCACGCTCGACAAACAATCGGTGGATATTGCAGCCGGAGTAAATGTCGGTGAAGGCATTGATCTGGATCAGGGTGCGGGCGATCAGGGTTTGATGTTCGGTTATGCCAGTAATGAAACCGATGTGTTGATGCCAACGGCGATTCATTTGTCGCATCAGCTCGTTGCCAAACAAGCCGAAGTGCGCAAATCAGGTGTGTTGAACTTCCTGCGTCCCGATGCCAAATCGCAAGTCACCGTGCGTTATGAAAACTATAAACCCGTCGCCATTGATGCCGTGGTGCTCTCCACGCAACACAATCCAGATGTAGAACATGCTGAACTCTCTGAAGCGATCATGGATGAAGTGATCAACCCGATCCTGGCTCCAACCGGCTTGCTACATGCCGATACGGCTTACCATATCAATCCGACCGGTCGTTTTGTCATTGGCGGCCCTGTAGGCGATTGCGGTGTGACCGGACGCAAGATTATTGTCGATACATACGGCGGATTTGGCCATCACGGTGGCGGCGCATTCTCGGGCAAAGATCCAACAAAAGTGGATCGTTCAGCCTGTTACATGATGCGTTATGTGGCCAAGAATATCGTGGCCGCAGGGCTGGCGGATCGTTGCGAAGTGCAAGTTGCGTATGCGATCGGTGTGGCGCATCCCTTATCGGTGATGGTTAATACTTTTGGCACGGGCAAGATTGATGAAGAGAAGCTGGCTGCTATTGTTCGTGATGTGTTTGATCTGCGTCCGAAGGGCATAGTGCAGGAGCTCGATTTACTGCGTCCAATCTATGCCAAGACATCGGCTTATGGTCACTTTGGCCGGGAATTGCCTGAATTCACCTGGGAGCGTACCGATAAAGCCGCTGCTTTGAAGGCTGCTGCCGGTATTTAAATCTTAGACTGAGGAGCACTGCAGTAAGTTGTGAAACTTGCGAGGCTCAGTCGTCAATACAGTTTAACGGTGTTCATATTTTTTATAACTTTAGGAGTATGAGAATGTCTGATTTTACAGATTATAAAGTGGCAGATATGTCACCAGAAAACATTTCATGGGGTCGCAAAGAGCTCGATATTGCCGAAACAGAAATGCCTGGCTTGATGTCTATTCGTGAAAAATACAAAGCAGAGCAGCCGCTCAAAGGCGCACGCATTGCAGGCTCGTTGCACATGACCATCCAAACGGGTGTGTTGATTGAAACATTGACTGCGCTCGGTGCAGAAGTGCGTTGGGCATCATGCAATATCTTCTCCACTCAGGATCATGCCGCAGCAGCGATTGCCGCAACAGATATTCCGGTATTTGCCCACAAAGGCGAAACACTGGAAGAATACTGGGAATTCTGTCACGCCATCATGGAATGGCATGATGGCGGCACACCGAACATGATTCTCGATGATGGTGGCGATGCGACTGTATTGCTGGTGCTCGGTGCAAAAGCCGAGAAAGATATTTCTGTGCTCGACAATCCAAGTTCCGAAGAAGAAGAGTTCTTGTTTGCTTCGATCAAGAAGCGCCTGGCTAGCCAGCCGGGTTATTACACCACGCGCCGCGATGCCATTCAAGGCGTGACCGAAGAAACCACCACCGGTGTACATCGCTTGTATCAGATGCAGGAGCGTGGTGAACTGCCATTCCCGGCTATCAATGTGAATGATTCGGTCACCAAATCCAAGTTCGACAATCTCTACGGTTGCCGTGAATCGTTGCTCGACGGTATCAAGCGCGCCACCGACGTGATGATTGCTGGTAAAATCTGTGTTGTCTTGGGTTACGGCGATGTGGGCAAGGGCTGTGCGCAGGCATTTAAAGGTATGGGCGCAACCGTTTTGGTCACTGAAATCGATCCGATCTGTGCCTTGCAGGCGGCCATGGAAGGCTACCGCGTGGTCAATATGGATGATGCCTGCAAACAGGGTAACATCTTTGTCACCACCACAGGCAACTACCATGTCATCACTCACGAGCACATGCTTGCCATGCCGGATCAGGCGATTGTTTGTAATATCGGCCACTTTGATAATGAAATCGATTGCGCCAGCTTGAAAGATTACGAATGGCTGAACATCAAACCGCAAGTCGATCAAATCATCTTCCCGGACGGCACACGTATCACGCTGCTGGCTGAAGGCCGCTTGGTGAATCTGGGCTGTGCAACAGGTCATCCGAGCTTCGTGATGTCCAATTCATTCTCCAACCAAACCTTGGCGCAGATTGAATTGTTTTGCCAAACAGGTGAATATAAAAATGAAGTTTACACCTTACCGAAGCAGTTGGATGAAGAAGTCGCACGTTTGCATCTGGCCAAGATCGGTGTGAATCTGACTCCATTGTCCGACGAGCAAGCGGATTATATCGGCGTTCCTGTAGAAGGCCCTTATAAACCACATCACTACCGTTACTAAGTTCGGTTAAGTAGATTACACGAATGGCGATGATGAAATACATTTTTCTCATCGCCATTTTTGTTTCTGCCTTGCAGATCCCACTTGCACAAGCTGCCGGTGGATTGTCTGTTGATGCCCGTTTCGATTTAACTGGCGATGGTATTGTCGATGCATCCGATTGGGCTAAAATGACTGAGGATGCCAAGCAAGCCTATGCCAACGCCACCATTCAAGCGCTCGGAGAAGATCCTCATGCCCTGCTTGAAGGCAAGCAAAGCCGAGGCAATCGTTACCTGCAAGGGCTGCGTGCTGTTTATGAATAAACCCGATAAAACAGGAACGAATAATGACTGTAATTGATGTATTTAATGGCGATGCCGACGGTCTGTGTGCGTTGCACCAGCTGCGTCTGGCAGAGCCGCATAAATCCGAATTGATTACCGGTGTAAAGCGTGACATATCGTTGTTAAAGCGTGTGCATGGCAAGGCTGGTGACCGGGTGACCGTACTGGACATTTCATTGGATAAAAACCGCCATGATTTGCAACGGTTATTGGATATCGGTGTGAATGTGCATTATTTCGATCATCATTTCGCCGGCGATATTCCAGTTTCTAAACACCTGCACGCCCATATTGATGTTTCAGCCGATACGTGCACCAGCTTATTGGTCAATGATTATTTGAACAGTGCCTTTCTACCATGGGCCGTGACAGCCGCCTTTGGCGATAATTTATTCGATGCGGCACGTGCAGCGGCCATACCCTTGCAATTATCCGAAGCTGCAATGCAACAGCTTGATCAGCTCGGCACGCTGATCAATTACAATGCTTATGGTCTAAGCCTGGATGATTTGCATCTGACACCGGTAGATCTGTATCGTGAGATCAGTGGTTACGAAGATCCATTTGAATTTATTGCCAGCTCTGCTGCGTATCGGCAGTTGGCCGAGGGTTATGCAGCCGATATGGCTCAGGCCAGGGCATTGCCTGTGGAGCAACAGGGCGGCGGGGCGAAGCTGGTGTATTTACCCGATGCAGCCTGGGCTAATCGTGTGTCCGGTGTTTATGCTAATGAGTTGGCACGTCTATCTATCGATTGTGCTCATGCCTTGATATCGGTAATGAAAGACGGGAGCTATCGCATCAGCGTACGGGCTCCGTTGCAGAATAAAACTGGTGCAGATCAATTGTGCATGCAGTTTCCAAGCGGTGGTGGTCGTAAAGCCGCCGCTGGCATTAATGCACTACCTCCATCCCAGTTGGATGATTTTATTGCGGCATTTTGTGCGCGCTACCCGGGTGGTTGTTGAGCTTGTCTGTCGTTGTTTTTACACAATAGTTGTCCAAATCGGTCGTTTATCAGCTTATGCAAAAAAACAGAAGGGCATGGGAAGGTGCTTGTTGACTATTGTTATCGGGTCGGCTTTGATGGTTAGAGTTTCATAAAAGTAGAACGTATAGGCTCCGGAATGTCAATCCGGTCAAAATGAATGGAAACACCCTATCGTCAAGCCCCGATTGTTCTCGACTAACGCTGCCGGAGCCTGTCCTCTACTCTACCCTAAATCCATTAAACGCATTCAGAGCCAAAACATACTTCGATTTTCGGGATTGGTTGATTCATCCCGCAATATTATCAAGTTTAATAGAAAAAAGGTATAAGCTTCTTCGTTTTCAACGCATAATCATCAAATTCCTGACCATAACGCTCTGATAAATATACATCCAATGCAGGGATATGCATAAAAATGAACATGAGTAGCATAAGCAACGGCAGCCCAAACGCCCAAATGCTCTGCACAAACAGCGCCCAACCTGCAAACAACACCACATCGCCAAAGAAGTTAATGTGCATGGAATAACGAAATAAGCCCTCAGTATAGCAATGCCCTTTGCTATTGGGTTTACTTTTCCACCATTTTCTTTGCATCTCAGAGAAGCTATTCAAGAAAGAGCCAATCACGAGCAATGCTAAAGCAAGGGCATCTAGCGCATTCAGCTCAACAGCTGCATCTCGAAAAACACCTACTCCTATCATGAGGAATCCAACCTCAATCATTGCGAAAAAAGAAACTAAACCAAACACTTCCGACCACTCGACCTTTCTTACAAGCAGATAAAACAGTGTTATATTATGTCGCAACCAATACAGCACAATACAGGCAAACAATATATTTGCCCGAACAGGGTCATGAACTAGCCACTGCTTATTCAATACTTGCCCCAGCTCAGCAGTACCATCAAAATAAATAAGCCATGCACAAGCCAACACGATAAGTAAATGTAGCAAAGAGAAAACCAGCTTTTCAGGTAATGATTTATGGTGCTCGCGATTAACACCACCTTTGGCTTGTTTTGATTTCATATTCGCCGCCATCAGAATGGTTTGCCAAGCATAAGATAGACAACAATTAAGCTTATAACCGTCGCCGTACTACCAATAGGCATAGCTTGCTTGAGCACTCTATTATAACGCTCATCGTAATCTTCATACTCAGCCATTACATATTGCTCAGTAAGCGTTTCCATCTTTTTCTCCAGCTTAAAGCCCCATATAAACTCAAACACCAAAACAACCGTCAATACAACTGATGCCAATAGCCAATAATCATTGGAGGAAAACCCTGTTTGATAGGCAAGCAACGTGCCTGGAAGAATAATGAGGATAAAGCCAGGAAGCATAATGAGTTTATTGATTGCCAAGATATTATTAAGCGAGTTAAACCGGTCTATTTTAGATATTGCCTTCATCGCGTTGAGGTGAACCACACCATTACAAAATGTAGCGCCCAGCATCATCACCACACCAATCATATGAAAGAATTTAAGCCATAAATATATACTCATCGCTTTGCACCCAAGCTTTGCTGCCCTTTAAGTTGCAAAACTTTTCTAGTCATTTTAATGCTTGTAAGTATTCTCGTTCTTCTTAGCTGTCCTCTTTGCATTCTAAGCTCCTCTACTTTATACTGACCGCGTGGTCATTATAAAGCGATAATTTATGCTCTTGCCAAAGGATGTCAACAGTAACAACAAAAAAGTAAAACGGGATTAAAGCAACATGCCTAAAATAGTCGACAAAGAACTAATGAATCAACAGATTATTTTTGCCGCATTGCAAGCATTTGTGAAACATGGTTTCCACAATACCAGCATGTCTAAAATCGCCTCTGAAATGGGAATTGCTAAGGGGACCCTTTATTTATACTTTAAGTCTAAAAACCAGCTTATAGAAGCAATCACCAAACAACATTTTCACAATTTGAAAGACAGACTGGTTTCGCAACAGAATTTCAACTCAGTAGAAGCCCTACTTTCTCATATCCAACACACACTGCTTATTTCAGATAAAGATAGTCAGTTCATCCCTGTTTTCTTTGAGGTGTTTGGACCAAGCTTCTCATCCGATAAATTTATCAACGAGTACTGCAATTTCTTTAATGAAATTGCACAATTTTACACCGAAAATCTTGAGTCCCTACAAACTCAAGGTTTGATTCAGCAAGGCCTCAGTCCAAAATACTTTGGTAGAGTATTCGTAAGTATGTTAGATGGAATCATCCTTCATAAAGGCTTCTTTAAGATAAATAATACCGATTACAATCTCATGGTAAAAGAAGTAATTAAGCTTCTAAGGCATGGTTTGATCTCCTCGTAAAAAGTCTGAGTCAGCAAGAAAATCAAATTTACTCAAAAAAGCGAACCCACCATATGTCGCAAGTCGATGATTCAAGGCAGGCACCATCAATATTACTTATTCAAACTGATGCTCAGCATCCATCGAACAATGTAATATACGTGCGACTTCCAGCATGGTTGCGTTGAAACGATAATATATGATGTGCCGCCCTTCCGGAAAGCTGCATAAGCCTAGTGCAATGTCCGCTCTGGATTTCCCCACCTGCACATGCTCTGCCAACCAGTAGAAGCGTTTTTCCAACTGATCCAGATATTCATCTGCCTGATCATCGCCCCAGGTTCGCGCTGTATAATCTTCGATATCCACCAGATCAGACAGCGCAAGATCGGATAGCTTTATCTTAAGCGACATTTCTACGGGCTCGACCTCGTGCTTTAATGTCTTGGAGCAATGCTTTCAGGTCAGCCTGAGTAAATACAGTGGACTCATCCGTTTCTAACTGAACCAATCCTGCCCTGACCTCAGATTGCAATCGCCCCAGCTTGATCTGCTTGTATTCTTCAACTGACATCATCACAGCAACTGCTCGCCCATGCTTTTCAATGGTGACAGGCTCCCGCTGTGCCGCATCCATCAACCGACCAAACTGATTTTTCGCTTCTCGTGCAGCCATAGCTTTCATCGTCGCTCCTTTTAAGAGAAAAGCTATAATAGCTATTATATGCTTTTCCAGCAAGGTGTATCAACTGGCCTTCACACAATCAACCTGATTGCCCATGTGGTTGAAATAGGCTGGAATCGGATCCCAGTCATCGTTCATTATGGTATCGACTTCTTTCCTGCAGGTTTCCCCTCACCTATTGGCACAACATAATCATTCACCCACCGACTTTAACTCAAGCTAGAGCCTAGCCGAAAAGCATTCGGCATGCTGGCTATTACTTTTACAAGGCAGGCAGGACAGCCAAAAGCAATTTCAAATAGCCTTATTGGCAATTAACCATATGCTATTAATGGTTAATTGCCGTTTTTGTACACTTTTCCATTTTCAAAAGGGTTCTTTCCTGTCCTTCCTCCACTGGAGAAGATTAATTAGGCATTGAAGAGTTGTCGTCGCCGGACTTTAACCATTCGGGCAAAGTTATAAGCCAGTACCTTTTCCATCATCTCATTGCGAACGTTTTCAATACCACGACGCATATTACGGCCAAAATTGAAACTGAACTTCATGCAGAACATCAATGACTCCACAGCAGAACGGTTATTGCGCGCTTCACGGTAGATATCGCTATCCCAATCTTCTTCGGGTGTGACGGTGCCTGGCTTGAGTTATTGAGTTGTTGGCGCAATGGGGGCGAGGCTTGTTTCACGCATTTACGGTTTAAAGCGGTCTATCTTTAACATTTTCAAAAAACGGTAATGCTTTTCATTGCCGGATAGCAGGGGTAAGTCACACAATAGTCGTTGCAGCAAAGAAGCGAACCAACGAATACGCCGGCAATCTGTTTCTTCCGGCGTGCGTGTTAATGACTATATTTTTTCTTGGAGGCGGACGCTGACCGGGAGATGATCACT
>CAYOTF010000067.1:0-8947 GCA_964406805.1 uncultured Zetaproteobacteria bacterium
CCGGGTTAACAAGCATGGACTGACATATCCTATCACACACGCCACAATACAAGCTGTGAATGTATTGATCGTGCAATCACCGCTTTACTTGATAGTGATAACAATTATCGTTATGCCATGTTGAGATTAACCACACAGCGACAAGCCATCCTTGAAATCATCAATGCTTCCAATCGCCACTGGGATGCCGAAGAGCTCGCCCGCGCATTAGCAAATGAAGGGCAAAGCATTGGCATTGCCACGGTATATCGCGGCTTGGCCGCACTTGAATCACAGGGTTTGATTGATTCGATTCAACTGGCCGATAAAAAACGCTACGAACGCGCCGACAAAGCCCACCACGACCACATGGTCTGCACCGAGTGCGGTCATATCGAAGAGTTTTCCCATCAAACGATCGAGCAGCTGCAACAGGCTGCTGCCGATGAACGCGACTTTAAACTGACCGGCCATCAACTGGTAATGTTCGGACTGTGTAGCAAATGCCGACAGGAGCCTGAAACATGATTCCATCGCTGGTGATTGTATTTCGGGAAATGCTGGAAATGGTTTTGGTTGTCAGTGTGTTGATGGTTGCCACGCGCGACTTGCCCGGTTCAAGGAAATGGATTGGGCTTGGTGTCCTGGGTGGGTTGTTGGGGGCTGTTTTTTTAGGCATCTTCATGGAACAAATGGAAGCCACCTTCGAGGGTGAAGGCGAATTTATCTTTAATGCCGTCGTCCTGCTACTGGCATCGGTATTGATTGCATGGACAGTATTGTGGATGAGCAGCCATGGCCGGGAAATGGCGCAACGCATGCAACAGGTCGGCGGTTCGGTTAAATCAGGAGATTTGCCGCATACCGCACTGGCGATTGTAGCTTTATCCGCCGTCATGCGTGAAGGATCAGAAGCTGCTTTTTTCTTGTTTGGTGCAGCCCAAGGTGTGCAAGCCGATGGCTGGAGCATGCTCATGGGTGGGATCATGGGCGGTATAGCTGCGCTGATCATTGGCGGATTACTCTATTTTGGTCTGCTGCGTATTCCGCTAAAACACCTGTTTCGTGTGGCTGGCTGGTTGCTGATGTTACTCGCAGCCGGTATGGCATCACAAGCCAGCTGGAACCTGGTAGTCATTGAATGGCTGCCGCCGCTGGTTGATCCGCTATGGAACAGCTCTGCCTTATTATCATCCAGCAGTGCGATGGGTGAGTTGTTGCATGTACTGATCGGTTATGATGATCAACCCAGCGGCCTGCAAGTGATTGTCTTCGTGGTCTCGCTAAGCCTGATGGCGCTGTTGAATTACCGCGCCCAAAAGCCGAGACCTGCTTGATTGAATTGTGGCGCATCATTTGTAAGCAGTGAAAACGTCCACCGACTACCGGGTATTAAAGGCATCCGGCCAGTAGCCTTCCCCCCTCCTTCCCCACTACTGGCCGGATGCTAGTTTTTTTTGCGGGCGATATCGCCAATCAACGCCAGGTGTAAACGCAGATCGTAGAGCTCTTCGGCATAGGAAAGCGGCACGTTCACTTTTCGAATTTCCGATTCGATACGCTGCAAATCATCGATCAGGGATTGTTGAAAACCATCGGCCAAAGCTCCATCAATCCGGTTTAATTCATCATACCAACGGTAAATGCGCGAACGAATGCGCCAGCGGTAGAGTGGAGGCATGATTTTCATCAAGGGTAATAGCAAGGCAATAAAGGGCAGCAACATCACCTTTAAACGATCAACCAGAGTGGCTGCCCAAAAGGGCAGAAAGCGCTGCAGGAAGGGTGGGCCGGACTTGTAATAATTGTCCGCGATCTTACTCAAGCCGATGCCTGCATGGTGTGCGCTGGGAAATGCACCGGCGTTGGAATACAGGCTGCCGCCAGCATGAATTTCGGAGGCAGCTTGCATCATCAATGCCTGCAAGGCCGGATGCAGCGTATGATTAATCATCAGTGTCGCCGTGCTGGCCAACAATGGGGTATCGGCGACAGGGATATTGAGCGCAAGATTCAACGCGCCTTGCGGTAACACTACCGATGACAGTGAATCGATGCGGTGAGTATAGGCTGCAGCGCGGGTGATTGGCATGAGGTGGATGGTATGAATTTTTTGCAAAGCTTGTACCGCATCACTGCTTGCGGCTGAAACCATGAGAACCGCATCGACCTGTGTGGCGATTAGCGCTGTGGTTGCTTGTTTTGCGCTGAATGGCAACAGGCTGGTGTTGTTAGCATCGATGCCATTGGCATGGAGCAACTGCAATGCCAGCGCTTGAGTACCACTGCCGGCTAAACCAATTGCGATGCGTTTGCCTTTCAAATCACTGAGGAACTGGATGTTCAAGTCCGCCCGCAAGAAAACCCATAACGGCTCATAATACATGCTGCCGAGTGATTGCAGTTGTGCGTCTGCGCTGACAATGCCGCTCTGTACAAATGCAATATCGGCGCGGCCAGTCTTCAATCGTTCGATGTTTTCTACCGATCCGGCAGACTCCAGCAGCGTTAGCTTAATGCCGCGCTGCTGCAAATAATCCTGATAGCGTTCGGCATAGGCGTAATACGCGCCGCCTTTTTGGCCGGCTGAGAGTGTCAGTGATGATGGCGGGGCAGGATCCACAAACTGGAAGGCTATCAAAAACCCGAACAAGGCCAGCAGCGTGGCGGGGATATATATTTTTAATTTATCACTACTCATGTGGGTCGTTTAGGGTAATCGTAATCGATTAAATCTGCCCAGTTGCCGGCATCAAGCCAATGATCAATGGGTAACTCAATGCTGATGACAGCACATGTCGGCACATCACCGAAACGTTCCCCGGTTAATTTTTCAGCCAATTCAGTGATGCCCGGGTTATGTGCGACCAAAGCCAGCGTGCTGATATCATCGCCCTGAGCTCGAATGATTTCCAGCATGGTTTGTGGATGAGCCAGATAGAGATCACGTTGCCAATCGATTTGATCGGCTGGAAAATCTAGGCTGGCGGCCAACAATCGAGCTGTTTGATCCGCACGCCGGGCTGAGCTGCATAACAGAGCATCGAGAGGCTGCTGTGCATGAGCCAAACGCATGCGTAAACGCTCACCCATCATCGGCGCATCGGCTTCTCCTCGTGAATTCAGGCTGCGCTCAAAGTCGCTCATGCCTGCTTCATTCCAGCTCGACTTGGCATGGCGAATTAGAATCAGTGTTTTCATGATGTCTCTCCTTTTCTGCCTTTGTTCGGCGATGATGCTTGTGACAGCTGCCTGGCAGCCTGTTTGGGCTTGTCTGCTTGCAGAATGGCGCTGATGACGGCCAAACGATGTCCTTCTAAGGCCTCACAGTTTTGCAATGAAATGCCGCCGAGGGCGATGATAGGCAACGGTGATGCATCAGCCAATGTACGGAATATATCCAGCCCCAAAGGGGCTGCGCCGGGGTGCGAACGGGTGGGAAATACGGGTGAAAGCATGGCGTAGTCCGCGCCCATGCTGTGGGCGTGCTGCAGCTCATCGGCATTGTGGCATGAAACAGAAATACTTATCTTGGCCTTGCCCAGCCATTGGCGCAGCGCATTGATGCTGTCGATATCTTTGCTGGCCAGATGCACACCGTCAGCATCGACAGCAGCGGCGACATCGGCCTGAGTGTGGATAATCAATCGGGCTTGATGCTCACGAGTGATGTGCCGGAGTCGGGAGGAGAGTGCCAGCAATTTGGCCGATGTTAGTTTCTTTTCACGCACCAGAACGGCATCCACACCACCATCTAAAGCTTGCTCGACGGCATTAAAAAAGGCTTCGCTGCTTAATCGGGTCGTGTCGGTAATCAGGGTCAGTCGGGGTGCTTGTGGTTGAAACGCGCGCGGATGCGGATGATTGGGCATTACATTTTTGCTCTACAGCTGACGAGCGGCATGGTTTAGAATTCTTTTAAAATCCAGCTGGGTGGAATGGTCGGTTTGGCACCACTGATGCGGCGGCGTTCAAATTCGCCATTGGCTTTGCGGTACAGATAATAGGCGGGCAAACCACCGGGTGGTTGCACCTTGATTTGAAAGACTTTTCCGTTGGAACCGTATTCTGTGATTTGTGTGCCATCGCTGCGTTTGTAGGAGCGGATATCCACGGCTGTATTTTTATCCGGCTCCTGCAATTCATCGCGCAAGTTTGGAGCTTCATCGGGGGTTTCGATGGTGTTTTCGTGCAGTACTTGCCCGGATGATTCCACTTGCGGTGGAGGCATGACGGGCTCCGCTGCCATGATCAAACTCGGCGAGATCAACAGAGCACACAGTAACGATGGTAATAGAGGGAGAGGTAAAATAGCCATGCAAGCCAGTATAGCGTTGAAAATAGAATTGGTAACGGGGAATTTTTATCATGCCATGTTAGCTTGCTGCATGGCGATGGATGCACTAGCGGATGTACGGGCGCATAAGTGGAAAGGTGGCGATTGGCGTAGTCGGATATTACAGTGTTTATTCGCTTGCATTGCGCTGTTCGTGCTTGCTGGCTGCAGTCCGGTTGCTATGACGAGCCAGCAAGGAGTCGCGATGTCTCCCATATTGGAAATATCGAGTTTTGTATCGTTTGATGGTGTGCGTTTGCCATTGCGGCGCTGGTTGCCGGATAAGCCTGCGCAGGCAGTGATTATTGCAGTGCATGGGTTTAATGATTACAGCCTGTTTATTGATGCGGCTGCCAGTTATTTCGCGGCACAGGGTATGGCTGTGTATGCCTACGATCAGCGTGGTTTCGGTGCTGCACCAAGGCATGGCCGATGGGCGGGGCAAGAGACCATGAGCCATGATTTGTATACGTTTATCCAGCTTATTCAACAGCGTTTTCCTGATCAGCAGGTGTTTGTATTGGGTGAAAGTATGGGGGCTGCTGTGGTGCTCACCACATTGGCCAGCTACAAGCTTGAACTCGATGGCGTGATATTGTCGGCACCGGCGGTTTGGGGTTGGAATAGTATGCCTTTCTGGCAAGCCTGGGCGTTGAAACTGGCAGTAAAAATAATGCCGGCGATGACATTTACCGGCGAATCGCTGCGCGTAGTTGCATCGGATAATCGGGAGATGTTGATCACCTTTTCACAGGATCCACTGGTCATTAAAGCGACGCGTGTGGATAGTGTTTATGGCTTGGTGAATTTGATGCAATCCGGTTACGAAGCCGTGCAGGTATTGCAGCTGCCCGCTTTTATTGCTTACGGTGAACATGATGAAATCATTCCTAAAAAGCCGGTACTGGAAACATTTGGCAAGCTGAGCAAGGAGCCGAATCAACAGCGTTTATATGTCTATCGGGATGGTTATCATATGCTTATGCGTGATTTGCAGGCTAAGGTGGTATGGCAAGATATGCTGGTCTGGATGCAGAACCATGATGCAGTTCTGCCATCGTTACAACAGGGTTTATCCTCGAAGATTCAATAGATCCACCTCAAACCCAATAAATTAGACCGGCGTTGTTGCTCGCCGCTCGAGCAGACCATGCGGCATGGTGACCAGTACAGAGCAGGGTGCATGGGCGACTACACGTTCCACTGTTGCTCCCAGCAACATATGTTGAAGAACGCCTTTTTCACCATGTTTGCCAATGACAATCAAATCGGCCGGCAAGGTCTTGGCAAAATCACAAATGGTGCGAGCTTGATCACCTGCTGATTCCTCCAGATGCAAGATCGCCTTTACACCACAGCTTTCGGCTTGCGCTTTAAGCTGATCGAGTAGCCTGTCCTGATGGTCATCATTGATGGTGTTCAGTGCTGGTGCCGAAACCATGTCGATTTCGAAATAAACAGCGACTTTCATCACATGCAAGAGATGCAGTTCAGCGTCGAAGGTGTTTGCTAAAATAGCCGCGCGCCGTAGAGATTCGGTAGCTTGCTCCGAAAAATCTGTAGGAACGAGAATGCTGTTGTGCCTGATCATCAGCGGGTGGGTTTGATACGTGCGATAATATTGTGCCCCTGCCATTGATGCAGAATTACCGCCAGAATATGTGCGGCCAGCAATGCTTCCAGAGCGCCAACGAGCAGTTCATGTGTCTCGGCCACCAGTTCAATCAGATCGGTCTGTGGCGCCGTTTGACTCCAGCCAAAATACAACACGGTGCCGGTAATACCCATACCGATACCGGCGAGCACAATAAAACCATGCACACTGCGCGCCACCGCTTCACCGTCTTCCGGTGGTGCCAGCTTGGCTTTTTTCCAACCAGCCATTTGCAGTTTTGTTTCTTTCATTAATTGTTTGCGACCATCGGCAAACATCCATGGTACCAGGTTACGCCAATTGGCACCCGGCAAGGAGGTCATAGCGAGCATGATACGGATCAATAATAGGCCGGCAATGGTTAACCCTAAATATTCATGCACTTCAAAGCCCAGTGTTTCTTCAACCGGGGCACCGGGAATAGCTTGATGATGACCTTCGTGTGCAAAGGCCGGTGTGATGAACGATAAACCTGCTACCGGTGCGGGGGTATCCTCGACTTCCGGCACATCCATCAATTCGCCCACGGCAATCTGTGTCAGTATGCAAAGCGCTAGAATACTGTGTAACAAACGAATGGGTTTGGCGTAACTTTCTGTTGGCATCAGGATGCTCCTGTGATTTTATTCATACGCAGACGCAGCGCATTGAGTTTAATAAATCCGCCTGCATCTTTTTGATCATACGCGCCTTCATCATCTTCGAAAGTACACAAGCGCTCATCAAATAAGGATTGATCCGAACGGCGGCCCACCACATCGACATTGCCTTTGTACAACTTGAGTCGCACATCACCATTGACCGTAACCTGGGATGCATCAATCGCCTGCTGCAACATGATGCGTTCCGGCGCAAACCAATAACCATTGTACACCAGCTTGGCATAACGCGGCATCAGCTCATCTTTCAAATGCGCAGCTTCCCGATCCAAGGTGATCGATTCAATCGCCCGATGAGCTTTGAGCATAATCGTGCCGCCCGGCGTTTCGTAACAACCGCGTGATTTCATGCCGACAAATCTGTTTTCAACAATATCAATGCGGCCAATGCCATGTTTGCCACCGATTCGATTGAGTTCAGTCAGCACCTGTGCCGGTGTCATAGCCACACCATTGATGGCGACGATATCGCCAGCCTGATAAGTCAGTTCAAGGTATTCGGCTTGATCCGGCGCATTTTCGGGCGAAACACTCCAGCGCCACATCGCTTCGGATGGTTCGCACCATGGATCTTCCAGATCGTAACCTTCGTAGGAAATATGCAACAAATTGGCATCCATCGAATACGGTGATTTGGAGCCTTCGCGCTTGCGCTCCACTGGAATACCATGTTTTTCAGCATAATCGAGCATATCCTTGCGCGATACAAGATCCCATTCACGCCACGGAGCAATGACTTTCACATCCGGCTTTAAAGCATAAAACCCCAGTTCAAAACGCACCTGATCATTGCCCTTGCCTGTGGCTCCGTGCGATACCGCATCCGCACCTTCAGCTTCAGCAATTTCAATCATACGTTTGGCAATTAATGGGCGGGCAATGGATGTGCCCAGCAGATACTCACCTTCATAAATCGCATTGGCGCGAAACATCGGATAGACATAATCAGCCACGAACTCTTCACGAATATCTTCGATGTAGATGGAGGATACACCACCCGCCTTGGCTTTGGCGCGGGCTTCTTCGACTTCATCACCCTGACCGAGGTCCGCAGTAAAGGTGATCACCTCACAGTCGTAGGTATCCTGCAACCATTTTAGGATAATGGAGGTATCCAAACCACCGGAATAGGCCAGAACAGCCTTGTTTACTTCAGAATGTGCCATATTGTAATCCTTAAAAACTTTATAGAGTTAAGCCCGGACACGTTGATTTGTCGAGGAGTCAGCGAGACTACAGCCGAGCTGGCACCTTTCCAACCCGGTTACGCGAGTATGTTAGCCACACATGCGAGACTAGCTTCATTTCGTTGCCAGCAAAACACGGGAAGGGGCTCAAGTAACCTGCAGCTAGGATTGCAGGGAGCGGGTTTCATACATTAAAAAAATGTGTATTATTGATCAATCTTGAATTCACAGAGGGTATAAGGATGTGGTCACACAGATGAATAAGCATTGCCTCCCTAACGCCTATGGTTTTTTTCATATTAAACACCGAGTTAAAGCTGGCACCCAATGACACCCAGTCAAAGTCCGGAAAATAATTTCCGTTTCTTATTTAATGAGGCTCCGATTTCATTATGGAGTGTCGATTTTTCAGACGTTAAAAAAACGATTGACCAGTTACGGGCATCGGACGTGTATGATCTGAAAGCATACTGTGGCAATCACCCCGAGATAGCGCTCATGTGTATCAAGAAGGCTAGGGTGATTCATGTCAATAAAGCCACGTTGAACCTGTATAAAGCCAGAGATAGGAATGAGCTATTAACGGGGATAGGCACAGTTTTTAGCGAAGAGACCTTGCTGACACTCAGTGAGGCGCTGTTTGTCCTGGCTGAGGGAAAAACCTGCACGTCCAACGAGGTGGAAACAAAAACGCTAACTGGCGAAATGATGAACGTCATAACCCAAGTCTCGATAGCTACAGGATATGAGCGCACATGGGCGCATGTTCTGGTTTCCATGACCGACATCACCGAACACAAACGGACTGAGAAAGCCTTCGATAAGGCCAATCGTGCGCTTAAAACATTGAGCCGATGCAATGAGATTCTGGTGCGAGCTAAAGATGAGACTCACTTTCTTTATGATATATGCCAGACTATCGTGAAGGACGGCGGCTATCGGCTGGCCTGGGTTGGCTTCGCTGTACACGATAAAATCAAAACAGTATGTCCAGTGGCTGAAGCCGGATACGATGAAGGCTATCTGAATACAGTGAAAATCAGCTGGGCGAATAGCAAATACGGGCAAGGCCCGACCGGTACAGCCATTCGAACCGGAAAACCCGCCATTGCACGGGACATTCAGCATAACC
>CAYOTF010000067.1:8995-13839 GCA_964406805.1 uncultured Zetaproteobacteria bacterium
CCAGCAGTTCAGCCCATGGCAGAAAGCTGCCAAACAATACAATTATCACACCTCCATAGCCCTGCCTCTGCTTGCCGATGGGCAGAGCTTGGGAGCGCTGAATATTTATGCAGCAGAATCCGATGCCTTTGATGCGCATGAAGTAAAGCTATTGACCGACCTAGCGGCTGATCTGACCTATGGCATTTCATCCCTTCGCGCTCAAACACAGCATCAGCAGGCCGATGAGCAGCTCCGTCAAATCCAGCACATTGTATCCACGTCCACGGATATGATGGCGATTTTGGACACGGATTTCATTTACCGCGCTGCCAACCCGGCTTATCTGAATGCCTTTAATAAAACGACTGATCAGCTGATCGGACATTCAGTTTCAGAAGTGTTTGGAGAGACGTTTTTCAATGAAGCGATAAGACCCAATGCCGAGCATTGTCTGCTCGGGGAAGAGATCAATTTTAAGGGGTGGTTTGATTTCCCAGCCTATGAAGCAAGGTATATGGATATTCATTATTATCCATATATCAGCGCCGAAAACAAGGTTATGGGCTTTGTTGTAAATGCACGAAATACTACCGAAGAAAAAGAGGCGGAAACAGCATTTCAGGCGATAGTTGAAGGCATGGCGATGACTTCAGGTCAGGCGTTTTTCACCGGAGCCGCCAGCGCCCTGTGCAAATGGCTAGATGCTGAGTGTACCATCATTTCTGAAATTTCGAGTGAAGGTCATGTCCGGGCGCTAGGCATGCAACTCGATGGCAAGCTCGTCGAGCAATATGAATATAATTTGAGTGGCTCGCCATGCGGGAAAGTAATCGGCAAGGGGTTTTGTGTCTATCCCGAGAGTATTCGCGAGCTATTTCCTGATGATAATGAACTTGTAGAAATGCAGGCAGAGGGATATGTCGGCATATCCATTCAAGACAAGAGCGGCATATCTATTGGGGTGCTGTGCGTACTATCTCGACATAAACTGATTCTGCCGCCAAAGACACAGGAGGTGCTTGAGGTCATCGCAGCCAAGGCCGCAACTGAAATCGGACGTAAGCACGCCGATGAAAAGGCACTGGGATATTACCAAATACTTGAAGAATCTCTAAATGAAATATTTATCTTTGATACTGAAACGCTAAAGTTTATTCACGCAAACTATGGTGCCAGAAAAAACATAGGATATACGCAGGATGAACTTTCCAAGCTTACTCCACTGGATCTGAAGCCGGAATTCACCAAGGCGACATTTGAAAAGCTAATTAAACCCCTCAGAACAGGTAAAGAGAAGAAGATTCAATTTACTACAGTTCACCGGCGAAAGGACCGCTCGCTATATCCTGTCGAGATACACTTCCAATTATCGACATTTCAGTCCCGGCAGGTATTCATTGCCATTATTCTTGATATCACTGACCGGATAAAGTTACAGGAAGATATCATCAAGAGCGAAAAGCTACTTCGAAACATTCTCGATGGTCTTGGCCCGCATATGCTTGTTGCTCTTCTGACGCTCGATGGCGTGCTGATAGAAGCAAACCGGCCAGCCCTTGATATAGCAGGTCTGAAGCCCGAAAACGTGCTGGGGCGGCCTTTTGAGCAAGCATATTGGTGGGCCTATTCGGAGTCCATTCAAGAACAATTGCGTGATTCGATGCGGCGGGCACTAAAAGGTGAAACCTGCCGTTACGATGTGCTGATACGTGTTGGTGAAAAGCAATTTATTCCCATTGATTTCACCTTGCAGCCCCTGCTCGACGAAACAGGAAAAATCATTTACCTGATTCCTTCGGCGGTCGATATTAGCGAGCGTGAACGGGCAACGAAGGCGTTAAAGAGGCATCACGAACAGCTTGAAGGATTGGTTGATGAGCGTACGCATGAATTGACGGTGGCGAATGAACGGCTTCTGGAACTCGATAAGCTGAAATCGATGTTTATTGCATCCATGTCGCATGAGTTGCGCACACCGCTGAATTCCATTATTGGGTTTTCTGGCATTATTTTACAGGGCATGGACGGCGAGATAAACGCACAGCAGAGCGATCATCTGAGCCGTGTCAAGCGTTCGGCCAGACATTTGCTTGCCCTGATTACCGATGTAATTGACATCTCCAAGATTGAGGCTGGAAAGGTGGAGGCGTATGCAGAAACATTCATGTTGCACGAGGTTGTAGATGAGGCTGTCGGTAATTTGCGGATAGAAATTGAGCGTAAGGGAATTGCACTTGAAGTAGTGACCCCCCCTATGCAACTGCATACGGATCGCAAACGACTGTTTCAGTGCATACTAAACCTTGTGAGCAATGCATCAAAATTCACAGTGGCTGGAACGATTGCCATCAGCGCCGCAGAAGAGGATGATCAGTTAATATTCAAGGTGAAGGATACCGGAATCGGCATCAGTGAGCTAGATATGCCCAGACTGTTTACCCAGTTTACCCGCTTTGATTCGCCTCTGGTGCGCAAAACCCTAGGTACCGGGCTGGGCTTGTATCTTACCAGAAAACTGGCTGTGGAAGTGTTGCAAGGAACAGCTTTTGCCGAAAGCATCTACGGCACAGGAAGCATTTTTTCGATACGAATTCCCAAGCAGCTTAAACCAGTTGAACATGGAGGTAACAAGGCATGACACAGGCTCTGGTGATTGAAGACAACGAAGACAATATGGTACTGATCCGGTTCATTCTGGAAAAAAATGGCTATCAAACGATTGCCGCCGAAGATGGCAGAACAGGCATCGACATGGCTATTAAGGAAAAACCCAATTTTATCATTCTTGATATCCAGCTGCCGGATATGAATGGCCTTGAAGTGTTGAAGGCTATCCGGGCTTCCGGTGCCAATGGAGATACAGCCATCATCGCCATGACATCCTTTGCCATGAGTGGAGACAGGGAGCGTTTCATGCAGGCCGGATGCTCGGGTTACATCGAAAAGCCCATTGATCCGGAGACGGTGATGGCAGAAATCAGGACGGTTCTTGGTGAAAGCGCGCCATGAAATTTCTCATAGCGGATGATGATGGCGATACACGGGAGTATTTAAGAAGCACGCTGGAAAGTCAGGGGCATGTTGTAGCAGCTGCGAGCAATGGTGTTGAAGCGCTGGAAATGGCTACCCATTCTCCGCCGCAGATGATCGTTTCAGATATTTTGATGCCCGAAATGGATGGTTTCATGTTCTGCCGCGAAATAAAAGCAGATTTGCGCTTGAGCAATACTCCCTTTATTTTTTATTCGGGCACTTATATGGAGCCTGAGCATGAAAAGCTGGGTCTAGCTTTGGGGGCATCTGCGTTCATCAGGAAGCCAATGGAACCGGATCTATTTATACAGACCATTGCCGAGATTATTTCTGACCATCAGGAACATAAACTCACTCACCCGACGGTGCTCATTGAAGATAAGATCGAGCTCGCGCATATGCATGAGAGTGCGGTTGTTCGGAAGCTAGGGGAGAAAGTAAAAGAACTGGAAACGGAAATCGCCGAACGCAAACAGGCAGATGCGTTGGTTTTGAAGTTGTCTCAAGCTATCGAACAGGCCGGAGAAGCTATTCTGATTACCGATACCGATGCCATCATTGAATATGTGAACCCGGCTTTTAGCACGATTACCGGCTATGATGTGGATGAAATCATGGGCAAGACATCGGCAGTATTGAAAAATGGCAAACAGGATGAAGCATTTTATCAGAGGCTCTGGCAAAAAATAACATCTGGTGAAACATGGCATGGTTCGCTGGTGGATCAACGCAAGGATGGAAGTCTGTATCCGGCTTTGATGTCGGTCGCACCGATTTTTGATACTGATGGCATCATTACCCATTATGTATCCATTCAGCAGGATATGAGTGAATATGAGCAGCTGGAAGAGAAATTTCGCCAGGCACAGAAAATGGAAGCACTCGGTACACTGGTTGGCGGCATTGCCCATGATTTTAATAATGTACTGACCGGCATGCTGGGCAATCTCTATCTGATAAAGAAACAGGCCGAGCTGGATGCCAGCGCGCAAGAAAAACTCGAACGTATTGAGAAAGCGGGGCTTCGCGCTGCCGACATGATCAAGCAACTGCTTGCATTCTCGCGCAAGGCAGAGCGTGATTTTTCCCTGATGCCGGTACAGCCGTTCATCAACGAAGTTCTGAAACTGGCTCGCGCCACGATCCCCGAAAATATTGCATTGCAGTATGACCTAGGCTCTCAAGACCATCACATCCAGGGTGACGGCTCGCAAATGCAGCAAATGATACTGAATCTATTGGTGAATGCTTCACATGCCCTTGTTGATCAGGATAAGCCTGTCATCACAGTGAGTTTACGAGTCTATGAACCGGATGATGATTTTTTGTTTGTGCATCGGAATATTGAGAACAGGCCGCTGTTATGCATTACGGTGGCCGACAATGGTTGCGGCATCAGCAAAGCCAACCTCGAACATGTTTTTGAACCTTTTTTCACCACCAAGGCAGAGGGCAAAGGTACCGGTCTGGGGTTGGCTATGGTCTATGGCTCGATGCAGAACCATGGTGGCGTGATTGATATTGAATCCGAAGAGGGCGATGGCACTCGAATACGCCTGTTCTTCCCGCTTTCCGGGGCAAGCACGGTGACAAATAACCATGAGAAGGTGGACGTTATCACTGGCAAGGGTGAAACCATTTTACTGGCCGACGATAATGAACAAGTGCGCCAAACCATGCAGGAAGTATTGCAGGATTTCGGATATCGTGTTTTGGTCGCTGAAAATGGTCAGCAAGCACTGTTAAGCTATACCGATCATGCTTCAGAAATTTGCTTGGCGCTACTGGATATCGTCATGCCGGTGATGGGCGGTCTGGAAGCGGCAGAA
>CAYOTF010000068.1:0-13836 GCA_964406805.1 uncultured Zetaproteobacteria bacterium
ATTGTCTGGGTTCGAGCAAATACGAAACCATGGGTTTGGAAGCATCGTATTTGGCGCAGGGACAGGGGATTCGTTTGCTGGAGGTGGAGCGCTCGCTAGCCTACTTTAAAGCTATCCAGGTGAGTGATGAGCCGGCCAAACGGATTGTTTTATCTGCATTGGTGCAGTTGGAAGATGAACATGGCCAAGCGATGTTTTTGTGGCTGGCAGCTGAGGCGGGTGGTTTGAAGCTTCAGTGTGACGATCATTTGGTTACGGTGATTACCCCCAAAGCTCCCTTGGGCGCGGCATTGATGGGCAAAGTTGCACAGGATGATTTTGAAATCAGTATTGCCGGCAGACAGCACAGTTATGACATTACCGCTGTTTATTAGAATCGAACCAAATCACCACTGAATTAAATCGAACATAGGATATACCGTGAGCCATACTTCTTTTTCAAACCTTACCATGCATGCAGATCTGTTAAAAAATCTATCATCGCTTGCTTATGATCAGATGACACCCATTCAGGCGCAAGCCCTGCCGGATATTTTAGCCGGTCGCGATGTGATCGGTCAGGCGAAAACGGGCTCGGGGAAAACAGCTGCGTTTGCGCTTGGTTTGCTGAATAAACTGGATCTGAAACGGCATGGCATTCAGTCCTTGGTATTGTGCCCAACACGTGAATTGGCCGATCAGGTGAGCAAAGAAATTCGCAGGTTGGCGCGTCAACTGCCCAATGTGAAGGTATTGACCCTGTGTGGTGGTATGCCGTTTGCCCCACAGCTGGCTTCATTGGAACATGGTGCTGATATTGTTGTCGGTACGCCTGGACGCATTGAAGACCATTTGAGCCGTGGCACGATGCGTTTAAAAGATGTGAATACATTGGTGTTGGATGAAGCCGATCGTATGCTGGATATGGGTTTTCAGGTATCGGTTGATGCCATTGTTGCCCAGCTGCCGAAATGGAGGCAGACATTATTATTTAGTGCCACGTTTCCCGATAAAATAGAGGCAATGAGCAAACGCATGATGTTGAAGCCGGTACGGATTCAAGTGGAATCCACGCATGATAGCAGTACGATTTCACAGCATTTTTATCAGCTGAGCAGTGATCAGGATATGATGACTGCACTGCGCTTGTTATTGTTGCAATACGCGCCGGAATCCAGTGTCATTTTCTGCAATACCAAGCGAGAGAGCGTGGAGATCGCGATGATGTTGGCCAAATTTTCGTTCAGTGCGCTGGTGATTAATGGTGATCTGGAGCAATGGCAACGTGATCAGACCATGGTGCGTTTTGCCAACAAGAGTGTGTCTATACTGGTGGCCACCGATGTTGCTGCGCGTGGTTTGGATATCGAAGCAATCGATGCGGTGTTTAATGTGCACTTGCCACATGAACCGGAGACGTATGTGCACCGGATCGGACGCACTGGCCGCGCCGGTAGTACGGGCATGGCGTTTACCCTGCACAATGGCAATGCATACAAACTGACCATGTTGAGTGATTATTTGAATGCCGAAATTCGCAATGAATCACTGCCATCCCAGGAAATTCTCGGCAATCGTCCGGCCAAGCCGCTGATGGCAACGCTGCAGATTGGTGGCGGTAAAAAACAAAAGCTGCGTCCTGGAGATATTTTGGGGGCATTGACCGCAGGCAATGAAATCACCGGTTCACAGGTTGGCAAAATCCAGATTCTCGACAACTGGGCGTATGTGGCGGTGGCGAGCGGGTCTGTGAAACTGGCATTGAGAAAGCTGGGTGAAGGCAAATTGAAAGGGCGTTCCTTTCGGGTACGTTTGATTTAATTTGGCTGATAACTCTCTTGAATAACACGATTCAAAGGACTTTCACCGCAGAGTACGCAGAGGAACGCAGAGTAAATCAAGATCAAAAACTCTATAGTGATTGTTAAGGCTCGCCCTCTGCGCGTACAGCGGTAAATGAGTGTTATTCTCAGATTGGGAGCCGCGCAGGGCTTTAACGGGCATTGATCGCACTGATTTGGCGTTGCAATTGTTCGAGGCTGTAGGGTTTCTGTAGAAAGCCTACGATGCCTTTGCCGGCAAAGTGTTGGCTGGCTTTTTGCTCGCTGTAGCCGGAGGAAAGAATGATTTTCACATCGGCTGCGATTGCTTGCAGGCCTTCAAGAGTCGCCAGACCATTTAAACCCGGCATGGTCATATCGAGAATGATTGCCGTAATCTCAGCATGATGCTGGCGAAACAGTTCGATGCCGGACTCACCATCTGTTGCACTCATGCTGTTCCAGCCGGAGTCTTCCAGCATGGCCTGCGCAACTTCCAGAATGTTTTCATCGTCATCGATAACCAATACAACGCCGGCAGCAGGCTGCAAGGTGGGTGATGGGCTCGTTGTCTCTTTTTTCTGATTCGGTTGTTTCGGGCTGATAGGAAAATGCACGGTAAAGCTCGTGCCATGACCGGGTCGGGAATCGACTTGAATATAGCCGTGATGACTTTTGATGATGCCGAGCACAGCACTCATGCCCAAGCCTCGGCCAGTGAATTTGGTGGAGAAGAAAGGATCGAATATCTTGCCGATGGTTTCTTCATCCATACCACAGCCGTTATCTGCAAAGGTAATAAAGACATAATCGCCGCCGGCGGCTTCAGCCGGCCCAACCTTGATCGAGTCAGTTGTGTTTGGGCTAACTTTATTTGAGCTATTCTTGTTTGAATCGATCTCGTTTGAAACAAGCTTATTTGAGGCAATCTGTCGTTTTAAATCAATATGACTGGCTGCATGGATGCCTGTGCTGATGGTGATTTCACCCTGCTCATCAATGGCCTCATTGGCATTGGTGGTGAAGTTCATCAACAGCTGTTGCAGCTGGGTTGCATCGCCATCAATGTAGGGTAGGGCATCGTGCAAGTGATAATGAATACGGACATTGGGTGAAATCGATACGTTCAGTAAATCGGTGGTTTCATGCAGCAGGCTCGAGAGATTGATCGGCTCAATAGTAAGGCTGCCTTCACCGGCATAGGCTAACATTTGCTGGCATAACGATGATGCCTTTTCCGATGCACGCATGATTTTATCCAGATGCACTTTACTCTCATTTGGATGTTCAAGCACTTTATGATCGGCCAACGATGCGTTGCCCATGATTGCCGCGAGAATATTGTTGAAGTCGTGTGCAATACCGCCAGCAAGAATACCCAACGATTCCAGACGCTGGGCATGTTCAAGCTGGCGCTGAATGGTTTCTTTTTCTTTGTCGTCGTTTTTCTTGGCGGTGATATCCCGGATGGTGCCTTCGATGCCGGTGATGTGTTGCTCATTATCGTAAATGAACTGGGCATTGCTGGAAGTCCAGATGCGATGACCATCCTTGTGCAAAAAGTCGCATTCAAAATTAAACACTTTGCCTTGTGGTGAATCCTGTAGGGCGGTGAACAGTTTGCCGAGTGCATTCTTGTCACGGTGGAATTGCTGGATGGATGATCCGGTGACGTGCAGTTCGGAATAGCCCAATAAATCGATCACGGAGGCGGAACAGGCTTTGATCAAACCATCCGGATCGGTTTGAAAATAGACATCCTGCAAGTTATCGATAATGCGCCGCAGTTTGTTTTTGCTTTTATTCAACGCGTCGGTGCGTGCAACCACTTCCCGTTCAATTAATAATGTTTGTTTTCTGGTGAAATGGGCATACCAGACCCAAAAGAAGGTTAGCAATAATCCCAGAATCAGTGATTGCCATGCGAGTACAACAGGGTGAGTGCGTAAAAACTTTGGTGCAGCCTCAAACTCCAGCTGCCACTGCAGGCCGGAAAATTCAAATTCCACGTTTGTTCGCAACGATGTATGAATGTTTTTCTCTTTCGGACTGCGGCTTCGGGATATGTGTTTATATACGGTTTGTTTGTTTCTATCGGGATGCAGAATATGAAGCGAAATATCTTGAGTCGAGACAGGTAGCTTTGTGATGGCGCGTTCAATGAGGCCGCTTATATTCATTTCCACAATCAATGAACCAAGATGCTTGCCCTTGAAACGACTACCGTTTTGCATGCGATCTGCGACCGGAGCAACAAAGTTCAACTCGTTGTATTGCGCTGTATCCTTATGAATAAAGCTGTTGATCAATGATTTCTGATCGAATATATTGAAATTAAGAACATGCTGATCGTAGGCCTCATTAAGTTGCAGATCATCAAAGTCGCCTGGGTTGTGCGAACCGTTTTTGAGATAGAGAATAGTTAAGTGTTGCTTCTCATTGGGGTTTTGTTGACGCAGTGTCCAAATAATACTCAGCAGGCTGCTATCATCAATGATCAACTGCTCGGCCATGGGCATGAAACGCTCGGGCAGGGATGGATCGTAGTGGTTGATGTTGATTTGATGTTCAATCAGATAACGTACTTCAGCAATGTTTTTGATCACATGCTCAAACTCGGTTTGAATGGCTGCAGCATGATCTTGCGCTTTATAATTAAATTCATTGAGGCGATTGTTTTCTTCCCAGTTTTTTAGCAGGAAAAAAACACTCAGGGAAATAATCAGCCCGCAGCAAAAGGTGATTGCTGTTCTGCGGTTGATCAATGACTCGGGCATGCAGAGCAGTATAGGAATATGGCTACACTTTTCAATCATAGTCACATTTTTAACCGCATTATGCTTGCGGTTAAAATGGCATCAATATTGCTCATTTTGTTGAATGATAGGAATTGTTTGGGCGTTGCATTGATCGTTGTTAAAAAGGGAGAGGTTTATATGCCAATGACTATATGCGACTGACCACATGAGAATGAACATGTGTGGAGAAATGCGATGAAATTATCGTTGCCGGTAAAATTTGCTGCTTTTTCCTTTGTAGTCACCCTGTTCGGGGTTATTGGTGTGGCCTTGATGGCCTATGTTGAATCCGATAAATTGTTGCAAGAAGAGGCTGTAAACAGCCTTTATGCAAGGATGGGGAAAGAGCTGCTGACCATTGAAAAACAGGCGGCGCAGGTGCGCGATGATGTGGAATTTCTGGCAAAATCGGATGGCATACGCGCTTTTGCAAATTGTGGAGATAAACAGCAAACATGTTTTTCAAGCATGGGGTTGAGTCATGTGGAGCAATTTTTTTCGACTGTCTTGAGTCGGCGTGAAATGTATTATCAAGTGCGTTTGATTGGCCTTGACGATGGTGGGCGTGAAGTGGTGCGTGTAGCGCGATTGCCGCAAGGTTTGACAGTTGTTGCCCGGGATTTATTGCAGCAGAAGGGTAAACGCGATTATTACCGGAATAGTATCGTGTTAAAAGCCGGTGAATTTTTATTCTCGGATATCACTTTAAACCGTGAACACGGAAAAGTGACTCAACCGCCACAGCCGATGTTGCGGGTATCCACCCCCATTTATAGTGATTCCGGCCATCTGCGTGGTATTTTATTGATCAATGTGGATTTCAATGTATTTACAGGCTCCTTGCAAAGCGAACAGAGTGAGCAAAGCAATCAACGTTTTTTTATCACCAATGAACAGGGCGATTATTTGATTCATCCGGATCCGCAGAAAGCCATGGCCTTTGAAGATCAGCGCCAGGAAAAACTGAATTTTGATTATACATTCGACAACAATACCCGCAGCAGTGTTTACGAACACGATAATGTGATGATCAACAGTTACCAGTTTGATGATCGGGGTGAAGTGCTGTTGGTTGCTGATATTCATTTGGACTTGGAACATAAAGATCATTATTTGAAGGTGGTTGCGGCGGTTAAATTGACGCAGTTGCGTCAGCAGTCGATAGCGTTTCGAGACCGTATGCTGTTATTGACGTTTATGCTGGCGTTGGCGTTGGGGGTTATTACATTTTTCATTGCCCGTTATTTTACACGCCCGATTGGTGAGATGATTGAGGCGGCTGTTCAAATTGGTAATGGTGATGGCAATGTGCATATTCCAGCCAATACACAGGATGAAATTGGTGTGTTGGGCGCTGCATTGCAGCAGATGCTGGAGCATTTGAACGAGACACGGCTCAGAACTGAAGCATTGAACGTGGCCTTGGAAGTAAAGGTGAGCAAGCGCACAGCGCAACTGGCACGCCTTGCCGGCACACTGGAATCACAAAATAGCGAATTGGAGCGTGCGGTATCAACGGCTGAACATGCATCTGTAGCCAAAGGCCAGTTTTTGGCCACCATGAGTCATGAAATTCGTACACCGCTGAATGGCATATTGGGCTTAACAGAGCTGGTATTGGCAACAAAAATGTACCCTGAGCAACGTAGGCGAATTGAGGTTGTGTATTCATCTGCGCAAGCCTTATTAACTATTCTCAATGATGTTCTCGACTTTTCTAAAATTGAAGCGGGGCAGATGGAAGTTAAGGCGGTCGAATTTAATCCCAATAAAGTCATTGAAGGTGTGAGCCAGTTGTTTGCAGCTCAAACCAATACGGATGAAGCGAAACTAGAGCTGATTATCCGAGGCATTCCGATCTTGCCAAACTTGTTTTTGGGTGATGCGGATCGTTTGCATCAGGTGATGTTAAATTTACTGTCGAATGCCTTAAAATTTACAGAGTACGGTGAAGTAGTGCTCTCTGTCGATATGCTGGCTGATAGCGATGATCGCTGCATGGTTCGCTTTGCAGTGCGCGATACTGGATGCGGTATTTCTGTGGCAGATCAAGCACGTTTATTCGATGAATTTACCCAAGCCGATGGTACGGACACACGTAAACATGGTGGCACAGGCCTTGGTTTAGCCATTGTGAAACGCTTAGTGGCATTGATGGGGGGCGAAATACGGGTTGAGAGTGAAATCGGTCAAGGCTCATGTTTCTTTTTTGACTTGGAATTGGAGAAGGCATCAGCGGTCGAGGATCATCCACACGAGTATCGGGATATGTTTTGCCAATGGAAAGCCTTGGTGGTGGATGATAATGCAACCAACCGAGCCATGTTGCATGATACTTTATTGGCTTGGGGCATGCATTGTGCAACATCGACTTCTGCGAATGAAGCCTTGCAACAGTTACAGGTAAAGGTTGCAAAAGGGCAACCTTATGATGTGATTCTTATTGATCAGCAGATGCAAGGCATGGATGGGATGAGTTTGGCTCGGTTGATTAAAGAAGATGCGAAACTGGCTGATTTAAAAGTAATTATGACAACGTCGCTGAATATGACATTTGATCAAAAGTTGCGTGATAAATATGCTTTGGATGGCTTTATACGCAAGCCTGTGTATGTGCATTCGTTATTCGAAACCACATTGTCGGTGATGGGTGCCAGGCTACGTGAACAAAAACATCAGCATAGTGATCGGGTCATGCAACGCCATGAACGTATTTTACTGGCTGAAGATAATGCTGTGAATCAGCAGGTGGCCGTGGGCATGCTGAAGGGGCAGGGGTTTGAACATATCGATGTGGCCAATCATGGCATCGAAGCACTCGAATTGTTTTCTCAGCATGATTATGACCTGGTATTGATGGATATTCAGATGCCAGAACTCGATGGCATTGCCGCAACACGCGAGATTCGAGAGCTGGAAGCGCTCTCCGCCAATCAACCTGTGCCGATTATTGCCTTGACGGCGCATGCCCTCGATGAAGATAAACAACGCACCTATGAAGCTGGAATGAATGATCACCTCACCAAGCCGTTGACGGGTAAAACGTTGACGTTGATGTTGGCAGAGTGGTTGCCTGTGGAGAGCAATGCAGTGGTCGTGGATAGTGCTATCGCGCTGGAGGCTCTGGCTGATGAGGCGATTAGTGAGAGCAAGGATAAGGGTAGCAAGAGTGTTGCGCTGCTTGATGAGGCCGGCTTGCGTCAGTTGCAAAGCGATATGGGATTTGGCATTGCGATGATTCTGGATACTTATGTCGAGGAGTTGCCCAAGCAGGTGGCTGCGTTGATTGAGGCGGTGGATAGGGGTGATGGGGATGAAATTCGGCGCATTGGGCACCGACTCAAAGGGTCGAGTCGTTCAGTCAGAGCGGACAGCTTGGGCGAACTATGTTTCGAGTTGGAGCAATCGGGACAACAAAACGATATTGATGCAGCGAAGGCATGCCTTGCCCCGCTAAAGCAGTTGGTGGAGCAGGTGATCGAGGCATTCGAAGCCGACTGGCTGCATGAGATTCGTTAAAACTGGCTTGAAAGACAACAGAAAAGTGGAATAGGTGCTATAATGGAAATGATGAATTTAATCGAGAAAGGTTCGACAGTGTTGGTAGCCGATGATGATCGCATGTTTTGTGTGATGCTCAAACAATTTTTTGAAGCCAATGGATATCAGGTGATTACGGTTGAAGATGGTGAACAGGCCGTGAAGGTCTTTACGGAGCAGTCTATTTCCCTGTTAATGCTCGATGGGGATATGCCGGAAATGGATGGTTTTGCAGCCTGTGAAATAATCCGTTCAACGGATGCGGGCATGTCCGTACCTATTTTTTTGGTGACAGCTCTGGAGGGGGATGGCGCTTTGGATTGCGCCATGGCGGTCGAGGCTTCGGACTTTGTCAGCAAACCCATCGTATGGCCGGAGTTGCGCAATAAATTGAGTTGCGTGATGGATTTCGCCCTTGCTGCTTAAACCGGTCTTACTTCAATTATCTCGCAGTGAATCAAATTATTTTTGAATCAAGCCAAAAGGAGTGCCCTTGAATTGTATTAAAGTGCTGGTCATCGAACCCGACGCACGTGCGCGCTTAGCCCTGGTTTCAATGCTCAAGGCATCGACTGAAATTAGCGTGGTTGGTATCGCTTCCGATGCGATGCAGGCACGCATGCAAGTGAAGTTACGCAAGCCCAATGTGTTGATTATCGCGACGGATCAACATCGTGATCAGGTTGATAAATTTTTGACCGAATTGATGGATGGCGCGGCATTACCTGTGTTGATGTTATCGGATAAAATCTTACCATCGAGTCATGGCGAGCGACAGGCTATACGGGCAGGTGGTGCGATTATCGCCAAGCCGGGTTCAGGTGTTTCAGCTCAAGATCAGACTTTTTGTGATAAACTTACTCAGCACGTACGGCGTATTGTTTTGAATTTCAAACCGGCGAAAGCAGCGAATCCGGCTAAAAAAGAGGTGGTGAAACCAGCTTCACAAGCTCTTTCAGGATCGTTGAAGAGTCATATGAAACGCCATAATCCGGTCTTGAATACCTTGCTTGCTATTGGTGCCTCGACCGGCGGTACCAACGCCTTGCGCAGTGTGGTATCGGCATTTCCAGCTGATTTTTCTGCCGTGGTGATTGTGCAGCATATTCCCAAGGCATTTGCTGCGTCCTTTATTGATAAGCTGGATCAAGCCTCAGCCATGCGTGTGGTCTCAGCCTGCGATGGAACTGAAATTCATCATGGTCATATTTATGTTGGTGCAGGTGATGAACATTTTCGTATCGAAAAACAGGGTGCTACGTTGATCTGCAGAGTTGGTGGCCAGGAAAAGATGAATGGGCATTGCCCTTCGGTGAATGCGCTGTTTGATTCGGTGGCCATGCATGTTGGCTCAAAAGCGGTGGGGGCTTTGATGACGGGCATGGGCGAAGATGGTGCGACGGGCTTGAAAAAAATGCGTGATGCCAGAGCCAGAACGGTGGCGCAGGATAAAGAGAGTTCGGTAGTTTGGGGAATGCCTGGCACAGCGGTGAAGCTGGGAGCGGCTGAAATAGAAGTGTCGTTAAACGAGCTGGGAGAAAAGCTCGTTCAACTGGTGAAATAAACTGCCCAATCACCCCGGACTAGACAGCAAATGAAACAGAGAGTGCGGGGAACGCTGTTAACGGCACATCAATGCAGCTGAGGATCAATCTCACTGAGGATCAATTCCGCTTTCAATTCTGTTGCTGCATTTCAGCGGACACCAGTTTCAAGACTTCATCCCCGACATCATGGCCAAAGTTATCGTTAATGGATTTGAAATGATCAATATTCAGCATCATCGCGGTATAGGGGTGACCGTAACGTAAGCATTGCAAACGGGCACGATCGGCCTCGGCAAAAAAAGCACGGCGATTGGCCAGCCCCGTCAATGAATCTGTCGTCGCCAGACGTTGAAGCTCATTTTCCAATGCCTTACGCTCTGTAATATTCTGCAACACGTAATGCGTCTGTTTAAAATCGCCCTCAATATCGTATGCGACACGTCCGTTCAGCTCGACAATCAATTCATTGCCATGTTTGTCGCGTACCGTCAGTTGCAAGTTTGTGAGCTTCCCTTGCTTGATGAATGAAGGGAACATATGCATGAACTTCATCCATTCTTCGCCGGACATCATATCACCGAATGATTTGCCCATGACATCTGAGAGTTCCATGCTCATCATTTTCAGCCAGGCGGTATTCACATCGACAATACGACCATGATCATCCATGGACTGATATGGCAACGGTGAATCGTCAAACAACTGACGAAAACGCTCTTCACTGGCCAATAGAGCATAGGCTACCCGGGCTTTCTGTAATTTGAATTTAATCCGATGTTCCAATAACGCCCAGCGAATCGGTTTATTGATATAATCTGCAGCTCCGGCTTCAAATGCCGCAGTAATCAATTCATCATCATCGGTGGAGGTGATCATCAGGATAGGGCTATATTCATCCAGATCCATTTCACGTATGCGTCTGCACGCATCCAGGCTATTGATACCATCAATTTCGGGCATCACCGCCCCGAGCAGCACCATTTTTGGCTGTTCGCGCTCAAACACCTCTATCGCCTCTTTGGCGCTGGAAGCTTCACATACCGTGTAGCCCTTTTCCTCTAGAAACCTGCACAGCATTGTGCGAAACAATTGCGAGTTATCTACTACCAGAATTAATGAATTATCAATATCATGCATGAGCGAATCCCTTCCCTCGTATGAATTATCAAACAGATAAAGCAAATTCCATGCCACCAGAGATCGTTTGTTGGCTATACGTGGCTCTGAAATATGTGGGTTAATGAATAGCGTGCATTCAGGAGGCAGAGGGGCTCGGTGTGAGGCGTACGCGTTGAATCCAGTCGCCGCGTACGCTCAATACTTCCACATGGATGTTGTTGATGCTCAGGCATAATCGGCCTTCGGGAATATCACCTAAAATATCAACAATCAGACCGCCGATGGTGGTCGCACTTTCTTCCGGCAACTCGGCATCCATGGCCTGATTGATGTCGTGCAGGGCAACGGTGGCGGCAGTGACGTAGGAGCCATCGGGTTGAGCCCACATTTCTAATTGTGGAGGCACATCGGATTCGTCGTGAATTTCGCCGACAATTTCTTCGATAATATCTTCGAGTGTAATCAAGCCTTCAATATCACCGAATTCATCCACGATCATGGCCAAATGCTGATGATTGCTCTGAAAATCGAATAGCTGCGCAAGGGCGTTTTTGGTGGTCGGAATATAACTGGGGCTTTGCCAGATCAATGCATCGGACAGGGCTTTGCCTGGATCGTTGAGCTTGAGAAGATCACGCAAATGGATGATGCCGATGAGATTGTCCGGCTCATTTAAAAATACCGGATGGCGTGAATGCGGGGCTTTGATCGCCAGCTTTATGCACTCTTTCACAGTCAACGAGCCATCCAGCATGCGAATGTTTTTGCGTGGTGTCATCAGTGCTTTTACGGCCACTTCATGCAGCGTTAAACTGTTGTTGAGCATTTGCTCGCGGGCTTGATCGAGCAGGCCGGATTCAGCACTGATATCAATCATACTGGCCAGCTCTTTGTGGGTTAAGGGTGTTTCCGTTTGCTCGGGGATACGTAATAAACGTTTGAGTATGGAGATGATGCTTAATAAGGCTGTGATCAATGGCGCGGTCAAAGCCTGGATGTTGGCCATGGGGCGGGCGACCTGACAGGCAATGCTTTCTGCATGCGCGACTGCAACTGTTTTGGGTAGAATCTCGGCAAATACTAGCACTACAATGGTCATCGCAATGGTGGCGTAAATGATGCCAGCCTCGCCAAATTCGGTCACAAACAGAGTGGTGGCAAGAGCGGATGCAGCGATATTAACAAAATTGTTGCCGAGTAAAATGGTGGACAGCATACGCTCCGGTTGATCGAGTAACTCTTCGGCTTTTTTTGCACCTTTGTCACCCTGTTCACTGCGCACACGTAACAGGGCACGACGAGCGCGTGTTAGGGCGGTTTCAGAGCCGGAGAAAAAAGCTGATAATAATAGCAGGAAAAACAGCGTGCCGATGGCCAGAGAAGAGGGGAAAGCTTCCATGCTTAGAAACACACTCGAATTGTAAAGTTATTCATGGTTTGTAAACGTGATTATCCTGTAATGGGTGATCATCCGGCAATGAGAGAATGAATCAGCTTTACACCGAAGTAAGATGCCAATAATAGCGCATAAGCCATCAATACTGTGCGGCTGGCGGTGCTCGTTGACCAGCATGCTTGATGACGTTTTATCTGCAATAAAATCAATACACCGAGTGAGAACAGAGCCAGTAATACCTTGTGATTCAAGATGGCGAGATGCTGATAATCAACCCATTGCCACACTAATCCGGTCAGAATACTGATGCCGATCAACAGCGTGGCGATTTTGACTTGGGCAAACATGTGGCGCTCGATATCCATTAAAGGGGGTAAGGTCTGTACGAAGGTGGACATTTTCTTTCTCTTTAAAGCACGGTCGAGCAATATTTGCATGACCGCGTGAATGGCGGCCAGAGTAAGCAAAGCATAAGCGCTCATTGAAATCAGTAAATGACTGGTTTCAATGAGCGATGAGGTGCGTACCCAGTTGGGGTCATGCGCTTGCGGTAGAATAGGGATCAGAAACAGAGGCAGGGCGCTGACAGGCAGTAAAAACAGGCCTAGACCTTGAATACCATGGCGTAAAATACCGATGGTATAGATCACATGAACCAATAATGTAAGCACTGCTGCACCGGTGGCGAGAGTGAAATTAATGCCATTGGCGGTGACCGAATCGAGCAAATGAATGGCCCAGATGTTTAAAATGATGGCGAGTGATAACAAACCTGCAATGCTGTTGGATGGAGTCGTGTCCGGTTTGCTGCGACGTTGCAAGGCATTGCGCCAGATGATCACGGTGCAGGCTAAGGTGAGCAGGCCGGCGGCGAAAAACAGGAGGGATGAAGTGATCATTGCAATGCTTCCTTAACGAGGCTGAAGAATAGAGTGTGGTGAATAAATACATCAGACATGATGGCTGGATTATTTCCGATGTGTAGTCGCAGTGCAATGGGCAGTGCATGCATCGTTAGGCAGAGCTGTGTGCAAGGGTGTAGATATTGGCATTGACCGGCTGCTATAAAGCGACACAATCAGGCCAATGAAAATAGCAGTGTTGTTGTTGGCCGCAGGTAGCGGTAGCCGTTTTGGCGGCGTTGTCCCCAAACAGTATGTTGAAGTGGCAGGGCAGGCGATTATTCTGCATACGTTGGCGCATCTGGCAGCGGAGCCTCGTATCGCGCTGTTGCAACCGGTGCTGGCTGAAGGCGATGACTGTTTTACAGAACTCATCGCAGACTGCCATTATCCCTTTGAAATATTGCCAGCTGTACAGGGGGGGGCAGAACGCTCGATTTCCATGCGGCGGGGGCTTGATGCCTTGCCTGACGATGTGGAGCTGGTGGCTGTGCATGATGCGGCCAGACCGTTGCCATCGAAGCTGTTGTTGGCTGATGTGTTCGATCTGGCGGAGCGTTTTGGTGCGGCGGTGCCGGGCATGGCGGTGCATGATACGATCAAACGCGTTGATGCTGAGGGTAAAGTAGTGGAAACCTTGCAGCGCGATGTGTTGCGAGCGGTGCAAACACCACAAGTGGACAGACGTGACTGGTTTGAGCAGGCTATGGAGAAGGAATCGGATCGATTGCATCA
>CAYOTF010000069.1:0-13818 GCA_964406805.1 uncultured Zetaproteobacteria bacterium
GATGTTTTTTGACGATGCCGTTCAGGCTTCAAAAATTCTGGACATCACTCTGACCAAACGTGGCAAAGCCAATGGTGATGATATTCCCATGGCGGGCGTACCCTGGCATCAAGCGGAAAATTATTTAGCACGCCTCGTGGCCGCAGGCAAGCGTGTGGCGGTATGCGAGCAAATGGAAGCACCCGATAGCAGCAAAGGGCCGGTGCGGCGCGAGGTTGTGCGCGTGGTGACAGCCGGCACCATCACCGAATCGGCCTTGCTGGATCAGGCCAGCTCCGCCGCTTTGGTGGCGTGTTTTAAACAATCAGATCGCTGGGGGCTAGCAGCAGTTGATTTATCGTGCGGCCATTGGCGTTTGCTTGAGGGTCATGGCGAAGTGGGTCTGGAAGAACAACTCACGGTATTAAATCCTGCCGAATTGTTGCTGATGACTGCCGATGAAAGCGCGCAACACACAACCATCACCCGACCCGGCGACTGGAGCTTTTCCGCATCGGTCGCGCGCGATCAGCTGGAGGAGTCCTTCGGGCTATCCGATTGGCAATCACTGAATCTGGAGAGCCATGATCAGGCTGCCGCAGCTGTTGGTGCCGTGCTGGTATATTTGAAGCAGACGCAGAAATGCGCCTTACAACATCTGGCTCTACCCGTATTTATCGAGCAGGCAGAGGGCATGCGCATTGATATGCGTTCGCGGCGCAATCTGGAGCTCTACAGTTCACTTAGCGGTGACACCAAAGCAGGCATGATTGCTGTACTCGATGAGACCAATACACCGATGGGGGCGCGATTGTTGCGCAACTGGATTGACCGCCCTCTAAGCAATCTCGATGCGCTGCATGAACGCCAAAACGCCGTCAAAAGTTTAATCGATGATAACGATACGCTGGATGCGCTGCGCCAGCATTTGAACGGCGTGCGTGATATGGAGCGTATGCTCACCCGCATCGCCTTGAACAGAGCACTGCCACGTGATTATCGCGGTTTAGCGGATGCCTTGTTGGCCTTGCCTATTCTGCAACAGTTACTGCTTGATCGCAGCGGTTTATTTGCCGAGATAAGGCAAGCTCTCACCGGGCTGGAAACACTGGCCGATGAACTGGGCAAGGCGATTGTCGAACTGCCTCCGCAAGCCTTTCATAAAGGTGATGTGATTCGCCCTGACTTCGATGCTGAACTGGATCGTTTGCGCGGGCTCGCCAACGATGCCAATGACTGGCTGCGTGATTATGAGGCACGCGAACGCGAACGCACTGGCCTGAACAATCTGCGTGTAAAATATAACAAAGTATTCGGTTATTTTATCGAGATTTCCAAAGCCCAGGCGCTCGACGCGCCGGTGGATTACGTGCGCAAGCAGACGCTGGTCAATGCCGAACGCTTTATCACCGATGAATTGCACAGCTTTGAATCTGAAATTCTCGGAGCCCAAGATGCCGCCATGCAGCGCGAATCGCACCTGATTGCAAGCCTGCAACAGCGTATCGGCCAACAGGCCACCGCCATTCAACAGGCCGCAGCCGCCGTGGCAAGTCTCGATGTGTTGGGCTGTTTCGCACATTTGGCGCGCACCTACCATTACATTCAACCGGACGTACACGCTGGCCGCGCCATGAAGCTGATCGCAGCCCGGCATCCTGTGGTTGAACGGCATTTAAGCAGCGCCACACCCTTTGTCGCCAATGACACCCACATGGACATGAAATCACGCCGTTTCATGCTCTTGACCGGCCCCAATATGGGCGGTAAATCCACCTACATGCGGCAAGTGGCATGGATTGTATGGCTGGCACATACCGGCTGTTTTGTGCCGGCGGAAGAAGCGCGCATTCCATTGACCAAACGTATTTTCACCCGCGTGGGAGCCGGTGATGAACTGGCCAGTGGCCGCTCCACCTTTATGGTCGAAATGATGGAGACAGCCACCATCCTCAATCAGCTCGAAGCACGCTCGCTGGTCATCATCGATGAAATCGGCCGTGGCACCAGCACCTGGGACGGATTAGCAATCGCCTGGTCGGTCGCCGAGCGCCTTCTGGAGGCCAAGGATGTACTCACTTTATTCGCCACCCATTACCATGAATTGACCGAATTACCCGATGCGCACAGCGCAGCATTTAATGCTTCGGTCACCGTACGCGAATGGAATGGCTCGGTGATTTTTATGCATCAGGTGATCGAAGATGCAGCCGATCAATCGTATGGTATTGCGGTGGCACAATTGGCCGGACTGCCCCGGTCGGTCATCAAGCGAGCCCGTGAACATTTGTTTCGCCTTGAACACGGATCGGAACTGGCTGCAGAATCCGGCAAGACACAGCTGGGCTTGTTTGCGGTGGCGGAAAAGCGCCAGCAAAAGGAAGAATTGCAACATTTGCGTGCCTTACGTGATAAACTAGCCGATATAGACATCGAAGCCATCCGCCCACTGGATGCGCTAACATTATTGGATACATTACAGAACGATGCATTACAGAAAAGTGGATTACAGAACGAGGTAAACGAGCAATGAAAAACATCATTTTTATTATCATGGCCAGTGCAGGTCTTGCCGCCTGCACGTGGGTACAGCCCAATGACGATGCCGTGCTTGTACGTGTGCTTTATCATGCTCAAGTCGAGCATTGCAAACAACTCGGCCAGACAACCGTTTCTGTGCTCGATTCCATTGCCTTTATCCCGCGCTCAGCCGAGCAGGTTAGCGAGGAGCTGGAAACACTGGCACGCAACTCCGCCGCAGAAATTCATGGTGATAGCGTTGTCGCCATCAGTAAAGTGATTGATGGCGAGCAGGTGTTTCATATCTATCAATGCAAGGATCTCTAATGCCGCAAGCCTTGCCCGACCGGAAAACACTGCAAGGCCTGCTCGAAAACGTTGGCCAGGCATTTAACGACGGAGCCAACGGCACCACATTAAGCCGCCAAATGTGTGCCAGCGTCGATGCGTTGTTGATCGACGTGTGGCAACGACAAGCGCCAACAGCTATAAACTGTGTCGATTTGGTCGCCGTCGGCGGTTACGGACGCGGGGAACTCGCTCCACATTCGGATTGGGATCTATGGTTTCTTATGCCGGAAACAGTGTCCAGCGACATTGAGGCTGAAATTCAGGCGTTTATGCTTTCGCTGTGGGATATGGGCGCGCATATCGGCAGCGCTGTGCGCAACATCAAAGAAACATTGCAACATATCGATGAAGACTGGTCTTCAGCCACCGCAGCACTGGAATCACGTTTATTGGCCGGCAGCGGTAACCTTTACACACAATTGGACGATAAGCTGCACGTATTTTTCAAAAAGAAACGCAAGGCCTTTGTCGAAGCCAAACTGGCAGAGCTTGAAGCTCGTTATGATCGTACTGGCCGCACTGCCTTTTTAATGGAGCCGGATCTCAAGGAGGCGAGAGGCGGCTTGCGCGATGTACAAACGGTATTCTGGTGGGCGAAAGCATGGTACGGCAGTGATAGCGTCGATGATCTTGTACAACAGGGCGCGATCTCGCAGCAAGAGTGCGATCATCTGCTCGATGCTCAGGATTTTCTCTGGCGCTGTCGGGCAGGCCTGCATCTGGAAGTGAAACGCGCTTCGGATCGTTTGGGTTTCGAACAGCAAGTGATCCTAGCCGAACGCATGGGCTATCAGGCCAACGGGCATCTACCTGCGGTGGATGCCTTCATGAAAGACTATTTCCGTCATGTTGGTCGCATTTCCCGCATCACCGGCATGATGCGCATGCATTTTCAGGAACAGCTGCACCCGCAGCGTTTCACCTTCAAACGTAATATCGGTGATGGTTTTACCATCGAGGGTGATCTGGTGGGCATTAGCGATGCCAATGTATTCAACGAAGATCCGCTACGTTTGTTGCGCGTGTTTCATGTCGCTCAACAGGATCGCAGGCGTTTATCGAGCCAAGTATTGCGCCAGATTCGTGCTGACGTGACCCTGATTGATGATGCCTTTCGTCAAAATCCCGAAGCACAGCTGTTGTTTATGCAGATTTTACGTCACCAGCGCAACGTACACTGGACCTTACGCGGCATGAACATCACCGGCGTGCTGGGGCGTTTTATTCCTGAATTCCGCGATGTGGTTGGTCTCGGTCAATTCAACCGCTATCACGCCTGCACGGTGGATGAACATACCTTGCGCGCCATCGGTGAAGCGCGCAATTTCTGGCATCAAAGTCGCTCTGTACGCCTGCCTCTCGCTCAGGATGTGTGCCACAAGATAAAACGTCCGGAGCTGTTGTATATCGCACTGATTTTCCATGACATTGCCAAAGGCCTTGAAGGTGATCACTCCATCAATGGCGCAGTCCTTGCACGCCGCTTTTGTGAGCGCATGGGCTTTAATCGCGATGCCACCGAACTGGTCGAATGGTTGGTAAAAAAACATTTATTAATGGCCGTAAAAAGTCAGCGTTTCGACTTATCCGACCCCGATGTGATTAGCGATTTTGCCAAGCGCGTGGGTGATGAAGAACGTTTAAACTATCTCTTGCTATTGAGTGTGGCTGATATTGCTGCCGTTGGACCGAATGTCTGGAACGATTGGAAGGGAAGCTTATTGCGTGAGCTCTACCATGCCACATCCGCCGCCTTGCGTGGTGAAGGTGCCGGCGGTGAAGCCGGCAAACAGCGCTACCGCACCCGTGTCGAAACCGTACTCGAAATAGCAGAAGGATCGCAAGCCGATCTGCAAGCAGCCATGGCACTGCTATCACCATCATGCGTCATGCATTATCCGCCAGCCCAGTTGAGTAAAATTGTCGAATTATTAACCCTGCATGACGATATTACTGTCAGCCTATGGGTCAATCCTGTGCGGGCTGAAACATTGGCTGTCGTTGTAGCCCATCCACGTGAGGGGCTGTTTGCAGCACTCGCTGCCACCTTAACATCCGGCCATGCCAATATCATTGCCGCACAAGCCTATCAATTGAGCGATAATCGCATTCTCGATGTATTCCATTTGCAGGGCGAGGATGGCACAGCGTTTAATGTTGAATCGGATCTACAACGGTTGAGCGCTCGCGTCCGAACACTCATCGATCAGGATGACATTGAAAACGTCGATATAAACTCGGCCTTTAAAGTCAATATTATGATGCAGCGTGTGCAGGTACGGGTACGGGAATTACCCAAGGCATCGTACACCGAAACAGCCATCGAAGTCTCAGCCGCCGATCAACCACGCTTATTGGCTCGCCTCGCCAATGCCATCAGCCACGCAGGTTATGCCTTGCATGGCGCATCCATATCCACCTTTGGTGAACGCGCTGTCGATGTATTCTTCCTGCAAAGTAAGCAATCAAAAGCATTAACGACGGAACAAGTATCCGAGCTATGTGCAACACTGGCCGATGTGGCCAGCCTGCCCAAGACGTAAAACAATGCGATGACAATAACGAGGTACAGCGCCCATGAATCTATTTGAACGCATCATTGCAGCTCGGCGGGTCAAAAAAGATGGTTTCATTCTGGCACTCGGTGGTGGTGGCGGGCGTGGTTTAGCCCATCTGGGTGTGCTTGATGTGCTGGAGCAAAACGGGCTGAAACCCGACATCATCATCGGTAGCAGCATTGGCGCATTGTTTGGTGCGATGTACGCCGTACAGCCCGATGCCCAGGCGGTGATAAAACGCGCTAAGAGTATTCTCGATTCCGAACAGTTTGCCAATCTGTCACTGCCACCCAGTGGTGAAAGCGACAACGGTGAGCAAAATTGGTTCACCAAGCTCTCCACAGCCGCCAGGCAAACACTGTTGTTTGTGCGGGCAGCCACTGATCGTTCGGTAGCTGATACCGATGCGTTGATCAACATCGCCTTTACATTTTGCGCTGGTGAGTGCTTTAACAATGCTGCAATCCCAATCTATATCACAGCCGTAGAGTTCCCCAACGGCGAGTGCCATTTGTTTTCTGCCGATTCCGATATAAAGCTAGCGTGTGCGATTGCTGCCAGCATGGCCATTCCCGGCGTATTTGATCCTGTTGGCATCAAAGGCAAAAAGTATGTCGATGGTGGTTTGGGATCGGATATTCCAGCTCAGGAAGCACAGATGCTGGCAACACCAGAGCAATTGGTATTGGCAGTCAATGTCGGCGCACGTCCGAGCGCAGATTATGAACCGGCCAATGTCTATGAAATGCTGGATTGGGCGACACAGATTAAATCCTTGTATTTGCGTAAATACAACAAAGGTTATGCGGACATATTGATTGAACCGCTGGTCGGCTTTACGCAGTGGAACGACTTCTCGCATCCGGAACAGGAAATCGAAATGGGACGTAAAGCGGCACTGGAGGTCTTGCCGGAGCTGTTGGCAAAGCTGGGACACGCATAAAACGCCAGCCTTGGCTTGCGCATTTGAACAACAAAATCAAAAGCAGTATTGTTCTCGATTGATGGAATGAGGGAGTTGCAATGACGCATATTGATCGGGCTGTAATTCTAGCCGCAGGCCTGGGTTCACGTTTAAAATGGATGACCAATCAGCGCCCCAAAGCATTGATGCAAATAGGCGGTGTGCCGGCCATCACCCATGTCATTCGTTCGTTAGCTGCGCAAGGCATTCACGAAATCGCCGTCAACGCACATCACCATGCCGAGCAACTGGCTGATTATCTAGGCAATGGCGAGCGCTTCGGTTGCAACATTTCAATCAGCCATGAACAGGATCTGCTCGATTCCGGTGGTGGTGTAAAAAAAGCCTTATCACTGTTACCCGGCAATGGAGCGGTGCTGGTATACAATTCAGATGTGTTGGCCGATATTGATGTGCAGCATCTAGCCAGACTCTTACCCGAACATGGTGCTGCAGTCGCACTGGTGGATAATCCAATTCACAACCGGCTCGGTGACTTCAACCTGCAGGGCAGCAATGTGACCATGAATGGTTATAATCGTTTTACCTTTTCCGGAGTCTCGGTATGGGATGATGCCGTATTCCAGCATTATGATCACAATGAAACCTTTTCACTGGCGCGGAGCCTGCGTGAATGCATGGCCAGCGATTGTTGCACCGGTTTTCTGCACCCCGGCTACTGGTTCGATATCGGACGGCCACGCGATTTAATGCGCGCCAACACCATGCTGCGTGCGGCTTGAATGAGCAGCCAGGCCTTCAGCACACAACACTTCCCCCCGTTGGTGTTTCCGAGCCAATGAAAATCTGGATTGATGCCGATGCCTGTCCCAAGGTGATCAAGGAGATCTTATTCCGTGCCGCAGAACGTGTACGTCTGCCCTTAACCCTGGTCGCCAACAGCAAAATCCAACACCCCAAGTCGGATTACATCACCAGCATTCAGGTTGCTGCCGGTGCCGATGTGGCCGATGCGTATATTATCGAGCATGCTAAAGTCGGTGATCTGGCCATTACTGCCGATATTCCTCTGGCCGCAGGCTTGATTGAAAAAGGTGCTTTCGCGCTCAATCCACGTGGCGAGATGTACACATGCGACAATGTTCGCAGCGCTTTAAGTATGCGCAACTTCATGGATGATTTGCGTGGCGATGGTGTCATCACCGGTGGTCCTGCAGCGTTCAATCACACGGATCGACAAAAGTTCGCCAATCAGCTGGACAGGTTTTTAAGCAAAGCCTTGCGCGAGCAACAGCCATGATTCTGCATCAAACACTGCAAAAAGACTGTTTCATCGTCGGGAAATTTCCGCTGTGCCTGTTATTATTACTGAACGACAGCAATTACCCATGGTTTATTCTCGTGCCTCAACGCGATGGCATGCGCGAAATACACCAACTCGCTGCAGCCGATCAACAGCAGTTGATTCGTGAATCCAGCCTGCTTTCCCGCTGTATCGAGCAGCACTTCAAGGCCGATAAAATCAATATCGCAGCACTCGGCAACATGGTTCCACAGCTGCATATCCACCACATTGTGCGCTACACCTCCGATGCTGCCTGGCCAGCTCCGGTATGGGGCAACGTAGCCGCCAAGCCTTATGCTCCGGATGCCGCCGAGCAACTCTGCCAGCGCATACGGGGGCTGCTTGAAGATCACGGTCTTCAGAGCATTGGATAACAGCCGGAAACAACGCTTGATGCATGCGCTGCAACGCATATTGTCTGCCGCCTCAATTTTGAGCTCAGAAGAACAACTCAAACCCTACGAATGTGACGGTCTATCGGTTTATCGCCAACTGCCTGCAGTGGTAGTGCTGCCGGATAGCCTGCAGCAGGTACAATCGATTCTGAAACATTGCCATGCAGATCAAATCCCCGTTGTGGCTCGCGGTGCGGGCACAGGCTTGGCGGCAGGAGCCATGCCATTAAAAGACTCTCTGGTCTTATCGCTGGCAAAGTTTAATCACGTATTAAACATCGATGCAGACAACCGAATCGCCGTAGTGCAGCCGGGTGTGCGTAATTTGGCAATCTCGGAAGCTGTGGCGCATTTGGGTCTGTATTACGCGCCCGACCCATCATCACAAATCGCCTGCACCATTGGCGGCAATGTGGCGGAGAATTCCGGCGGTGTGCATTGCCTTAAATATGGATTAACCGTGCACAATGTATTGGGCTTGAAGATGCTCGGCATGGATGGTGAGATCATCGAACTTGGTGGCGCTGCGCTCGATTCACCCGGTTATGATTTGCTGGCATTGATGCATGGCTCGGAAGGTTTGCTGGGGATCATCATGGAAGTCACCGTCAAACTATTACCCAAACCAAAACTCGCACAAGTGGTCTTGGCAGCCTTTGATGATATCGAAAAAGCAGGCCAGGCCGTCGGTGATATTATTGCCGCCGGCATTGTACCCGCAGGCCTTGAAATGATGGACAAGCTGGCCATTCAAGCCGCCGAAGCCTTTGCTCATGCCGGTTACCCCACCGATGCCGAAGCCATTTTATTGTGTGAAATTGATGGCACGGAAAAAGGTGTGGCCGATCATATTCGCGCTGTTGAGAACGTGGTCAAAGAGGCAGGAGCCACTGCAATAAAAACCTCGCAAAATGAAGCCCAGCGATTGCAATTGTGGGCGGGTCGCAAAGCAGCTTTTCCTGCCGTGGGTCGCTTGGCTCCCGATTATTATTGCATGGATGGCACCATTCCCAAAGCAGCCCTGCCGCAAGTGCTGCGCCAGATTGCAGCCTGGTCAAAGCAATACAACTTGCCTGTCGCCAATGTCTTTCATGCTGGCGATGGTAATATGCATCCGCTGATTTTATACGATGCCAATACAGCGGGTGAGCTGGAACGCACTGAAGAGTTTGGTAAAAAAATACTGGCTTTGTGTGTTGAAGTCGGTGGCAGCATTACTGGCGAGCACGGAGTCGGCATGGAAAAGCTCGATTCGATGTGTGTGCAATTCGCCGCCGGTGAATTAAAACAATTCTTCGCCATTAAAGATGCCTTTGATCCCGATGGACTGCTCAATCCGGGCAAAGCCGTACCGGCTCTGCACCGCTGCGCTGAACTTGGTGGCATGCATGTACACAACGGTGAACTGCCCCACCCCGAACTGGAGCGTTTTTAATGCTGCACGGAAACAAGCCACAAACATCAAACCCCGAAAATGATGAAGTATTAAGGCTTCAAAATATCGTCAAGCAAGCCCATGCGGACAACACGGCACTGAACATTGTCGGCGGCAATAGCAAACACTGGTATGGGCGTGAAGCACACGGGGAAAACATCAATATCAGCGCGCACTCTGGCATCATCAATTATTACCCCGCCGAATTGATTATCACCGCCAAAGCGGGCACCCCCCTATGCGAAATCGCCGATGCACTCGATGAACACAAGCAGCGTCTGCCCTTTGATCCGCCGTATTACGGCCAACATGCCACGCTCGGCGGCACCGTAGCCTGTGGCTTCTCCGGCCCGCGCAGACCTTATGCCGGCTCATGCCGTGATTTCATCCTCGGCTGCCGCATCATCAACGGCAAGGGTGAAATCTTGCGTTTCGGCGCAGAAGTGATGAAAAATGTAGCTGGCTTTGATGTCTCGCGCTTGATGGCCGGCAGCCTCGGCACACTCGGCATACTGCTGGATATTTCGATGAAAATACTGCCGCACCGTCAAGCCGAAGAAACCTTGCGACTGACCAGTGATTACAGCGGCGCAATTGCAATCATGAACCGCTGGGCATCATCGCCATTGCCCATCACGGCCATGGCTGCCGACGGCAGGCACATTTATTTTCGCATCTGTGGCACAGATGCAGCCGTTGAAATGACACGTCAACAGATTTGTGGAAAACAATTAGAGCCTAACGAACAAAAAGAACAAGCAGCTGGCCAAGCAAGCGATGCCGACATTTACGCCGATGGTTTAAACTTCTGGAAAGATGTGCGCGAACATCAACACCCCTATTTTCAATCCGCTAAAAGCCCGCTGTGGCGTTTCTCCGTGCCTCCGGCAACGCCTCACCCAATCATCGATAGCGCCGACGATAAGGACTGGTTTATTGGCTGGGGCGGTGCGCAGCGCTGGTTGTTTTCCGACTTGCCTGCGGCCGATCTTTTTGCTGCCGCACAAACTGCCGGCGGCCATGCCTGTCTGTTTCGTGGTGGCGAGCGCAGCAATGAGGTGTTTGCCCCGTTAAGTCACGCCCACATGCAATTGCAGCAGCGTTTAAAACACGCTTTTGACCCCAAGGCCATTCTCAATCCCGGCCGCATGTACAAGGCACTTTAAAGCATGCAAACGAATATCCCGGCCAGTCTCTTGGCCAGCGAGGATGGACAGGAAGCCAATCGCATCTTGCGCTCGTGCGTGCATTGTGGCTTTTGCACCGCCACCTGCCCGACCTACCAGCAGCTTGGTGATGAACTCGATGGCCCGCGCGGACGCATTTATCTGATCAAGGACATGCTCGAAGGCGGTGCTGTGAGTGCGACCACACAACAGCATCTCGATGGTTGTTTAAGCTGCCGTTCGTGTGAATCCACCTGCCCCTCCGGTGTGGAATTCGCCCACTTGGCCGACATTGGCAGAAATATGGTTGATGCGCGTGTAAAACGCCCCCTGCGCCAACGTATTGTGCGCGCATTATTGTTAACTATCTTACCCTACCGCAGCCGCTTTTCCAGACTCATCACCCTAGCCCGGCTGTTCAAAATGTTTTTACCCCAGCATCTGCGTCAACAGCTGACTAGAAAGCCATCCCCAGGACAAAGTGCACCGAGTTACCCGAAGCATCACCATCAACGCCATATCCTGCTCATCGAAGGCTGCGTGCAGCCGGTGCTCTCCCCTCACATCGATATCGCCACCGCCAACGTGCTTGATCGTTTGGGCATCTCAATCCAGCGCACACATATCGCCCAATGCTGCGGTGCGATTGAACATCATGGCCAGGCCAAAGAGGCCAGCTTGCAACGCATGCGCAACAATATCGATCTCTGGCTACCCTATTTGGAGCGCGGTGCCGAAGCGATTGTATCGAGTGCCAGCGCCTGTGCTCTGGAAATCAAGGAATATGCCTATTTGCTGCGCCATGATATGAATTATAATAAAAAAGCCGCCCGAATTTCAGCTGCGTGCAAGGATATATCCGAAGTTATCGGTGCTGAAGAACTCACAACACTGCAGCGCAAACGCAGTAAAACCGTCGCCTTTCATGCGCCTTGCAGTCTGCAACACGGTCAAAAATTGAACACGATAGTTGAAGGTATTTTGCAACAGGTCGGCTTCACACTCTGCCCGATCACCGATGCGCACCTGTGCTGTGGCTCTGCAGGCACCTATGCCATTCTGCAATCTGAAATGGCCAAGGCTCTGCGTGATCAAAAAATAAAAACATTAACTCAAGCAAAGCCCGATATCATCGCCAGCGCCAACATCGGTTGTCTGCATCACCTGGCTGGCGGCACCGATCAAACGATAAAACACTGGATTGAGTTATTATAACCATACTGAAAGGCAGGTTTATTTGCATCACACCCGCACTTGTCTTACACTTTACACACCACTATGGTGATCATGGATGATCATGGGAAATAGAATATGCAATTATTCAACATGCGATTATTCGCCTTTTTTCTATTCGTTATCAGCTTCGCGACATCTGTTTTTGCAGCCGATGCCAAGCATTGCCTGTATGTAAATTCCTACCATGCCGGTTATGCCTGGAGCGATGGCATCGAAGCAGCTGTGAAAGCAGGACTCGCAGGTCATTGCGATCTCACCATCTTCCGCATGGATACCAAACGCAACACATCGGCTGCATTCGGCCAGCAAAAAGCACTCGAAGCAAAAGCCTTGATTGAATCCCTGCACCCGGATGTACTCATTGCATCCGATGACAATGCCTCCAAATATCTTATTGCACCGTATTATAAAAATACAGATTTGCCCGTGGTTTTTTGTGGTATCAACTGGACAGCCAAGGCCTATGGCTACCCCTATGACAATGCCACCGGCATGATCGAAGTATCCGCCATTAAAGCTCTGTTGCAAAAAGCTGGCGAAATTTCAGGCACGATACGCACAGTAGGATTTATTGCTGCCAAAGCTGTACGCACCGATGAAAAAGAATTTGCCTGGATGGCCAAAACCTATGCACGTTACCATGTCAACGTCGTGCCGTATTACGCCGCCAACATGCTCGAATGGGAGCAGGCATACATTGCTGCACAAGACAACGATATGATCGTATTAAATAACATTGCCGGCATCAAACACTGGGATCGAAATCGTGCGGTTGCATTTGCCACTCAACACGCCAACAAGTTGACCGTTTCCACCTACGATTTTATGGCACAATACAGTATGCTGGCAATGACCAAAGTCGCGGCCGAACAAGGCCAATGGGCTGCACAAGTCGCCATTCGTATCTTGCAAGGCAGGAAACCCTCTGCCATTCCCGTTGTCGCCAACCGACGTTTTAATATGTTTGTGAACCCTCAGATGATGCAAAATACCGACATTCGTTTGCCCGATTCCATCCGATTCAAAGCCATCAAAATTATACCATGACATCGAGCCGCCCCATCTTATTAAGCTCAGTCATCATTTCCGGAATCGTGCTAACGGCCGGCTTAATGGCTGCATCGTTTAATTATCTGATCGGTGCACAACAGCAGTCCTTTGACATTCAAACCAGCCATTTGGCCAACATGAGTGCCAGACATATTGAAAATGTAAAAGCTGAAGTCCGCGCGCTGGCAACCATCTTTTATGCCATGGATCATATCGAATCCAATGCGTTGCAAAGCAGCGCCGAATACACCTTTGCGCAACATCCGGAAATCACCAATGCCATCTATGCACCGCTGATCAGCGATGCCCAGCGCCCTGAATTTGAAGCCATGCAACACGATGAAGGTTTTATTTCCTTTGCCATCAGCGATTACAAACATAGCATGGTGAAAGCACCAAAACGCGCTTCTTATCTGCCCATCTCCCAAGTTGAGCCCTTTAATGTTGATAGCGCGAGCCTGCGCGGCATCGATTTATCCGCCGCCCCCCCGTTTAGTGCCAGCATCCGCGATGCCATCAAAACAGGCAACGATGTTGCTGTTGTCGCTAGCCTTAATGGTGAAGAAAAACAATTATGGTTATTCAAAGCCATTTATAGCGGTTTTTCAGGCAGCTCCGACCCCTACTTTGCCAAACACAGCACTGAAATGGTCAATGGTATTATTGGCCTGGCTGTCGAGGGGAAACAATTTATCGACATGTCTGCCGTATCCAAGCAGGTCAACGTACGCCTTGCGATACAAGACATGCGCACCCCATCAACGAGTCAGGATGTTTTTCGCTCCGGTTTACAAAATCAAACATTATTTCCTGCAGGCTTGAGTTTGACAGGCATCACGTTCAACAAAAGTTTCACCT
>CAYOTF010000070.1:0-2959 GCA_964406805.1 uncultured Zetaproteobacteria bacterium
AATCGCATTCAAAGCAAAGCTGAAACGCTGCGTGTACTCAACGAAGCACGCCAACATGGTTTTGAATCCATGAATATCGACTTGATGTATGGCCTGCCCCACCAAACGGTAGAGACTTTTGATGCCACGCTGAAAACCATTATCGAATTCAGTCCGGATCGTATTGCGCTGTTTAACTATGCCCATTTACCCAAGATGTTCATGCCACAGCGCCGTATTGATGAAGCAGCGATCCCATCACCACAGGAAAAACTCAATATCCTGGAGCACAGCATCAACACCCTGCTTGCTGCCGGTTATGTGTTCATTGGCATGGATCATTTTGCCAAACCAAACGATGAACTGACCATTGCCCAGCGTGAAGGCAAGTTGTACCGCAACTTTCAGGGCTATAGCACGCAAGCTGATTGTGATTTGATTGGTTTGGGCATCACATCAATCGGTTATATCGGCGGCGGGTTTTTCCAGAATGAAAAAGCAATGGATCAATACAGCGCATGTGTGGAGCACAATGAATTTCCTGTATTCCGGGGCTATATCCTATCCGATGAAGATCATCTGCGCCGTCAGGTAATTATGCGTTTAATGTGTGATTTTGCACTGACTTACACAAGCTTTGAAACGGAATTCAATATCGACTTCAAACAACACTTTGCCGATGGCTTGGCTGATTTACGGGAAATGGCCGACGATCAGTTGATTGAATTGCGGGATGATGGACTGACAGTTCTACCAGCTGGCCGATTACTGATTCGCAATATTGCCATGGTATTTGATGAATACCTGCAAAAGAAAAAAGAAGGGAATAGTTTTTCAAAAGTCATTTAATCCAAGCTTGGGGATTAACCTCCATTTGGTTTCTCGGCTTGTAAAATTAGCATGGTCAGATCATCGCTTTGTTTTGCATCGGCAGTAAAGTGATCGATCTTATGTTTGAGATATGCCATACAGGTACCAGCATCTGCCGGAGCATCATATCATGCTGAAAAATCTCTGCATCAAGCAGCTGCTGATGCGTGTGTGCATTATCAATGGCAATGGCCATCATCGGCACCATAGCTTCCAATAATTGCTGATCGGATGAGGAAAATACACCATGCTGACAATTGATCACCTGACAAACACCAATCAGTTTCTGATGCACAAACAATGGGGTGACTGATTTCCAAGGCTTGAAGCAAACGCTCATTCTGTCGCTCTAAACATTCCAATGCCATCGATTTATCTCCTTGTTCAGCATGGTTGCTACCCTGCTTGCTGAGATGAACTGCCATTCCCCTGCGACATGGCAATGTTTTTGCTATCACCCTTTTGCTATCATCTATCGTGAAACACCGCAGCATACTTGCGGCACTCATGCTGCCCTTTTAGGCTGGGCTTATATAGATACTGAAAACAATATTGAATTCACATTGGAGTCCCCATGGAAGTATCCGAATTACTTGCGTTTACGGTCAAAAATAAAGCCTCGGATTTGCATTTATCTGCCGGTGAACCGCCGATGATCCGAATCAACGGTGATATGACACGCATCAAAATGCCAGAGATTGATCGGCGTGAAATTCAAGCCATGGTCTATGACATCATGAACGACAATCAACGTAAAATTTTTGAAGAACACATGGAGATCGATTTTTCCTTTTCTCTCGGTGATATCGCCCGTTTTCGTGTCAACCTATTCGAGCAACATCGCGGCATGGGCGCTGTCTTCCGTGTCATTCCCAATGAAGTCTTAACTCTGGATCAATTGAATTGCCCGCAAATATTTCGTGATATTGCCATGATGCCGCGTGGTATTTGCCTGGTGACAGGCCCTACAGGCTCCGGCAAATCAACCACTTTGGCAGCCATGGTTGATCATCGCAATGAAACCGAACGTGGCCATATCCTGACCATCGAAGACCCCATCGAATTTGTTCACCGCTCCAAAAGCAGTCTAATTTCTCAACGCGAGCTCGGACCCCACACCCATTCCTTTGCCAATGCGCTGAAAAGCGCCTTGCGTGAAGATCCCGATGTGATTCTAGTCGGCGAATTGCGCGATCTGGAAACCATCCGTTTGGCACTCACTGCGGCTGAAACAGGCCACATGGTGTTCGCTACCCTGCACACATCTTCCGCACCGAAAACCATTGACCGTGTCGTCGATGTCTTTCCAGCCGCCGAAAAAGAAATGGTGCGCTCCATGCTTTCCGAATCCATCCGTGCGGTGATTTCACAAACCCTGATCAAAACAGCCGATGGCCAAGGCCGCATTGCAGCCCATGAAATCATGCTCGGCTCACCAGCAGTGCGCAATTTGATTCGTGAAAATAAAATCGCCCAGATGGTCAGTGTCATGCAAACATCACAGCGCGATGGCATGCAAACCCTCGATTCGCATTTGCAACTACTGGTCAAATCACGCAAAATAACCCAGCAAGCCGCCATGGAAAAAGCCAGCAACAAACAATTATTTGGCGGCGGTGTGGTTTGATCAGCTACATCATACGCCGTATCAGTAGAATATTAATATTTGGCTATACCCAATCAAAACAAAATACGAGCATAACTATTCAGCTCACCACTGATTCGCCCGATAACTGCGTCAAACATGCTCGAGTTCGGGAGCATACTGCGCGTGTTTTTCTTGTTCTCGAACAAATCAGCGGCAACCTGAACAGCTACAGAGTATTTGTGAACAGGCTGAATAGTTACGTACGAATAAGCTTATTTCTGCATAATGATGTCGATATACCAGACTTTATAACTGATGAATGTTATCACGGGGTGAAAAAAATCATGCAGATGGGTTGTTTGCTTATTATTAAATCAAAGGCATTGGGCGCGGATGACATTTTGCTGTTACGACTTTGAATGACACCCGCTGCAGGAGAATTACATGAGAAAATTTCTCTATATCTATTTATCGGCAGCCATCATACTTGTAACCGCGAGTTATTCCTATTACCGGTCTTCC
>CAYOTF010000070.1:2981-13654 GCA_964406805.1 uncultured Zetaproteobacteria bacterium
CGCTCAATTGGAGGATGCTTCGCTGACCAAACTGGAACAACAGCTTCTGGTTAATAAAATTCGTGGTTTTTCTTCTGATCTAATCACATTCGCCAATATGCACGCTTGGAAAAAAACCTTCGCACCCTCCAGCACAAAGGATATTGAAAATCTAGCTGAGGATCTCCAAGAATTATTGGCTACAAAAAAAGATTACGAATCAATTCGCCTGATTGGCTTGCAGGGCAAAGAATTGTTGCGTGTGAATTTCCATAAGGGTGGCGTGCAGATTGTTCCCGGTAGTGAATTTCAAAATAAGAAACATCGTTATTACATCACAGCATCCGAATCATTGCAAAAGAACCAGATCTATCTTTCTCCGGTGGATTTGAACTGGGAGCATAATAAACCGGAGCAACCATTGAGGCCTGCGATGCGCTTGATTACACCTGTTTTTGATGCGCACGAAAAAAAACAAGGGCTGTTGGTCATGAATGTGAGAGTTCCGTTGATGCTACAACAAATCGCGCACAAATATGCGAATATACCGAGTCGTATGCATTTGGTTAATCGTCAGGGTGTCTGGCTGCACAATGGCCTAATGACAACAACATGGGATTATTTACTGCCGGATCAACATCTGAAGCAGTTTGCAGATAAATTTCCCGCTGCGTGGCAATACATTCACCAACATGAGAATGGGATGATCCTGAATAAGCGAGAGGGGATGTTCACGTTTTCTACCGTTCATCTGCTACAGGCGGCTTATCGCTCGTTGCCGGAGAGTCTGAACAATAATAATGCGCTTTCCGGTATAGATAAGCAGCCTATCTGGAAAATCATTGCGCATCGCAGTGATGACGAACTGGCTTCCCTGACCGCATCATCAGGATGGCGTATCGGCGGTTATACGCTGCTGTTATTGCTGTTATTGATCCCATTGATCTGGCGCATGGTATCCCAAGCGTCAGAGCGAAAGCACGCTGAACAACAATTGCGCAATAGTGAATATAAATTTCGTCACCTTGTGGAGGATTTGCCCGATGGCCTGGTTGTGATTATCGATGCAACAGTGGTCTATGCTAATAAAATGGTTGCTGAACTGTTTGGTGGAAAAAACTTATTATCGATTGTGGGCAGACCTGTGATTGATTTTGTGCATCCAGAATCGCGACAGATGATGTTGCCTCGGATTCAAAATATCATGGATGGCCAGATTGATGAGGCTGCGGAAGAGCATCTCCTGGGCATCGACGGTACGCATGTCTTTGCGCTGGTAACATCAACGTTGATTCTGTTTGATGGAAAGCAGGCCGTTCAGACGGTGATTCGAGATATTACCGAGCAGCGCAGGGCGGAAGGAGCATTGCGAATTTCGCAACAACGCCATGAATTGTATATGGCTCAGACCAATATGGCGGTAATTGAATGGGGAACGGATTTTACCGTTGTCGAGTGGAACCACGGTGCCGAAGATATTTTTGGTTTTTCTGCCGACTATGCAAAAGGCAAACACGCAATTGAACTAATATTGCCTCCGGCTCAACGACAAACTGTTGAGAGTAATTGGCAACAATTGCTGACGAATCAAGGCGGGTATCACAGTATCAATGAGAATATCACAAGCGATGGCCGCACCATCACATGCGAATGGTATAACACGCCGTTGATCAGAAAAGACGGGGAAGTTATTGGTGTCACATCCTTGTGTAGCGATATTTCCGAGCAGCAGCGCCAGCATCATGAATTGCGTAAATTACAGCAGGCGATCGAACATGCCGGCGAATCATTCGTAATCACCGATGCCAAGTCCAACATTGAATATGTGAATCCGGCTTTCAGTAAAATAACCGGTTATTGTGTTGATGAAGTCATCGGGAAAACGCCGTCAATATTGAATAGTGGTCGGCAGGATGACGTGTTTTATCAGCGTTTATGGCAAAAAATATCATCCGGTCACACATGGTACGGTTCACTGATCTGTAAACGCAAGGATGGCGGCTTGTATCCGGCTCTGATGTCAGTTGCGCCGATTATTGATGGCAGCGGCAATATTAGCCATTATATCTATATTCAACAGGATATGAGCGAACACGAGAAACTGGAAGATAAGTTCCGGGAGGCTCAGAAAATGGAGACGCTAGGCACGCTGGTTGCGGGCGTTGCACATGATTTCAATAATGTATTGGCAGGCATGCTGGGTAATATCTATCTGATGAAAAGACAGATGGCATCCGATATTGGCGCGCAACAGAAGCTTAAAAGTATCGAACAGGCTGGGCTCCATGCCGCCGATATGATCAAACAACTGCTGGCGTTCTCCCGCAAGACAGAGCGCGAACTTACCCCGATGTCGGTGCAACCGTTTATCAAGGAAACCCTAAAACTGGCACGTGTGTCAATTCCTGAAAATATCACGCTGTTAGATGATCTGGGCACACAAGATTATCGTATCCGGGGCGATGGCTCGCAAATGCGACATATGATGTTGAATCTGATGATTAACGCTTCGCATGCGGTGGCGGGGCGCGACAAGCCTTGCATCACTATTTCCATGCACACCTATGAACCGGATGCCGATTTTTTATTGGCATACAGTGAGATAGAGAATAAAACATTGTTGTGTATCACTGTGGCGGATAATGGCTGCGGCATCAGCAAAACAAATATCAAAAGAGTGTTTGAACCCTTCTTCACAACCAAGCAAGCGGGTATAGGTACGGGGTTGGGGCTGGCTATGGTTCATGGTTCGATGCAACATCATGGTGGTGTTATCAACATTGAATCTGAAGAGGGCGAAGGCACGCGTATGAATCTCTACTTTCCACTGTCTGATTCGAGCGCATCTGGGGATCATAAAGCGAAGTTGGGGGTGCTGAATGGGGAAGGTGAAACCATTCTACTGGCCGATGACAATGCACATGCACGCGCAGCTATGCAGGAGGTGCTGCAAAGTTTCGGGTATCGGGTGCTGGCCGCTGAAAATGGCAGGCAGGCGCTGCTTTTATTTATCGACCATGCATCAGAGATTGAACTGGGGCTGTTGGATGTCGTCATGCCTGTGATGGGCGGTGTTGAAGCAGCGGATCGCATGCGTGAACTGAAACCTGATTTTCCCGTGTTGTTTCTCAGCGGTTACGAGGGAGATGCAACGTCGGCTGAGAAACCTGGAGTACAGAGTATTACTGTGCTCACAAAACCGGTTGACTTGGTTGAATTAAGCCACCATATGAGAAAAGCCATGAATGAATATCAGAGTCACCGGGTCGAACCAAGTTAATTACTCGAAAACGGCATCCTTGAGGGCTTAAACGCTGCCCTACAGGCCGCTAAACGAAAGACCCGGGGTTACAAAGTTAATCACTTCAAAACCATTGCATATTTAATCACTGGAAAACTGGATTTTTCCATAGTGAATAATTACTGCCAACCCACTTGAAATTCAAAAGAGCCCCTTTTTTTGTATGGAATGTTATTTAAAAATTTTGTTTGGGCTTGGTTGGTTTATACTGGTTGATGTTACTATAACTTGGTTGTTTTCATCCTAAAAATAACGGGGTCTTTCATGTTGATATTGACTCAGCTACAGCGTGGGAGAAACCTTTGAGATCCCAGTTTTCAGCCATTTTGACATGTAATTATAATGCGCATAATATATGCGTATTATAATTACGCAGGAGGTATGTATGCGCCAGGTGTCTGCAACACGTGCAAAAAAGAAGGCAACGAATCTTAGTCTGAACAGCGATCTGCTTGCTGAAGCGAAACGATTTAAGATCAACCTGTCAGCCACGATGGAAAAAGCATTGACTGAAGAGGTGCGTCAGATGAAAGAGCAGCAATGGTTAAAGAATAACCGATCAGCTCTCGAATCCTGCAATCAACTGGTCGAAAAAAACGGCATGTTTTCAGATGCATACAGAACATTCTGATGGCACAGTTTTTACTCTATCAAAACACTGGAGATAGCCGCGACGCTTATCCCTTTTTTGTTGATGTTCAAAATGAACTGTTGGACTCCCTCAATACCAGACTCGTTATCCCGCTCACTCAGCCCGATAGACTTGAGGAAAAAAATCCCACTCATGTATGCCCGGTTCTTCATATTGATGAAGGTGCTTTTGTTTTGCTGACGCATCAAATGACCAGTGTGCCAAGTTCTATTTTAACGCAGCCAATCCATTCGTTGGAAGCATTTCGGGCTGAAATTATTGCCGCAATAGATTTTATCATCACAGGTGTTTGATGAACTCCAGTAGCAATGAATACTGTGCAAAAACACATTGAATCATTACATTATTTTTTAGAATGTGTACTTTACCAGCGCTGCAATGATAATTTGATTACAATGTTGCATTCAAGATTGGAGGCCAGGCATGAATAGCACAGCACCACACGATCAATCCATCAAACAATTACTCGCTGTCATGTGCAAACAGGATGCATCGGATTTATATGTCACCGTCGGCATGCCTCCCTCCTACCGTATCAACGGTTTAGTACGTACATTAAAACAACCTGCTTTAACAGCAGCCCAATGCGAGCGTCTGGCCAATTCCACCATGAACGAACGTCAGAAAGCGGCTTTTGCGGCCGATTACGAAATGAATCTGGCTTTATCTTTTGATGGCATCGGGCGTTTCCGTGTCAATGTATTCCGTCAGCGCGGCCATATCGGCATGGTCATTCGCAAAGTGAATCTTGAAATCCCCACCCTCGAAGGGCTCGGTTTGCCGGAGATATTTCAAGATATATCCATGCAAACACGCGGTTTGGTATTGATGGTCGGGGCAACCGGATGCGGTAAATCCACCTCGCTCGCCGCCATGATTGATTGGCGCAACAGCAATCAGGCCGGTCATATTATTTCGATTGAAGATCCGATTGAATTTATCCATGAGCACAAAAAGTGCGTCATCACCCAGCGCGAAGTCGGCACCGATACGCTGGAGTATCAGACGGCCTTAAAAAACACCCTGCGCCAAGCGCCCGATGTCATTCTCATTGGCGAAATCCGTGATCGGGAAACCATGGAACATGCACTTGAGTTTGCTGAAACCGGTCATCTGTGTCTGGCCACGCTGCATGCCAACAATGCCAATCAGGCGCTGGAACGCATCATCAACTTTTTTCCGGAAGAAATGCATCCGCAGGTCTGTTTAAATCTGGCCATGAATCTGAAAGCCATTTTATCACAGCGTCTGGTCAAAACACCGGATGAAAAGCGCATTCCGGCCATTGAAATTCTCATCAATACGCCACGCATTGCTGATTTAATCGGCAAATGGGCGGTCACTGAAATCAAGGAAAGCATGGCTGCGGGTAAAACCTACGGCATGCAAACCTTTGACCAGTCCCTGCAAGAGCTGTGGATGCAAGGCTTCATCACCGAAGATGAAGCGCTACGCCATGCCGATTCGGTCAATAATCTACGTCTGCAAATCAAGATGGTGAATCTCAAAGACTCCGGTGGTGACATCAGCGACATGGCGCAACTCTCAGGCTCCATTGATGCTGCCGATTTAAAGATATAAGCATGCCACAAAGCCGACAGCTCATTGATGATTTACTGTTATTGGCCAACAAACATGGCGCTTCGGATTTAATTGTCCGCACCGATGATCGTATCCGCATGCGTATCGCCGGTGATATTGTCAGCATTCCACACGATAAAGTGAGCCCACCAGATCGCAACACCACCATCGCCATGGTGCAGCATTTAATACGCCACCACGCTGCTGAATCAGAGATTGAAGCCATCAATAACCTCGATTTCCATTATACGCTGCAACATGCCTGCCATTTCCGTATTCATGTGCTGCGCACCAACAATAACTTTGGCATCGTGGCTCGCCTGATTCCGCAAACGATCCCAACATTCAAGCAGCTACGTTTCCCGCCTGTTTTTGAGACAATCAGCCAATATCGTAATGGCATCATCCTCATGGCCGGTGCCGCAGGATCCGGTAAAAGCACCTCGCAGGCATCACTATTAAATCACATGATCCAGCACTATCCCGTGCATGCGGTCACTCTCGAAGATCCCATCGAGTTTCGCTACAGCACCGACCACAAAGGCACCGTAAGCCAACGCGAAATCGGCACGGATGTATGCAGCTACAAACAGGGTTTAATCGATGCCTTGCGTGAAACGCCGGATATCATTGTCGCGGGAGAAGTGCGTGGCAGTGAAGAAATTCAACTCGCACTCGAAGCCGCAGAAACCGGCCATTTGGTCTTGGCCACCGTCCATGCCACCACCGCCATTGGTACCATGCAACGCATCATGGCGGCCTTTGGCCGCGATGAACAAGCGGGCTTACGTGAACGTTTATCCGAGAACTTACGTGCCATTATTGTACAAAAACTCATTCCGATGAAATCCGCAAAAAAGCGGATCGTGGCACAAGAAATCATGATCAAAAACTCCGTGATCCGGCATTTCATTCTCGATCCATCGCAGTGGAGCGATATTCCGCGTGCCATGGAAGAAGGCCATAACCTCTACGGCTCCCAAAGCTTCGATCAGCATCTGCAACAACTGGTTGAAGCGGATCTCATCGATTATGACACCGCCCTGCCCTATGCCGTGTTCCCGGAAGACTTTGCCATGCGTTTGGGCCACATGTAAGCATCATGAGCGGGAATCCGGCATTACCCGAGCATATTCAGGCTTTCCACAAGACCGCGATATACCCGCATCCCATTGAATGCATCACCATGTTACAAACCCATGCCTCATGGGTGTTTTTAACCGGCAGTGGTAAAAGCCATCTGGCTCTGCTCGGTTGCGGCATCGAGCACGCCATCATTATTCGCAGCGATGCCACACGTCAACGCATTGCCCCGAACTACCCGGATCTCGAGCTGTACAGCCGTGACATGCATAAGCACACCTATCAGGCCATGTTGGTTGCTGCCCGAACCGCCCTGCAATCCGGCTATTCGGTCATTCTCGATGCCACCTTTTTGCATCCGGGCAGCAGACTACAGGCATACCAGCTCGCCCGAAGCTGCCATGTTGTGCTGAGTTTCTACTGGCTCGATATCGACAGCAAACAACTCCGAGACAATATCCAGCAGCGACAACAGCAAGGCCATGATATTTCCGATGCTGATCTTAACGTACTGCGCTCACAGCTACAGCAATACCAGCGACCCGATGAGGCATGGATACAGTTCATCCATTCCAGTCAACACTGGCCCCATCAACGCTAAAACGTCTTATTCCATTTCAATCAGACTGCTTTTGTATCTCCCCTCCCAAAGCGTTCCGCTGCGATCATATGTGTGATTGATATACGACACGAAATATCTGCCAATATATTGCATCATGCGACTCACGCCGGTTGCATCATTGGGAGTAACCAGCAAATGAACATGGTTGGTCATCAAAACATAGGCATGGAATGGTGACAGTTTACTAAATATACTAATTATGCTGGTCTAAACAGTTACGCCCAATGAAACTAAGCGGTGGCTTGAGAATCGCCTTGTAAATAATCGATGGCCTGTTGAATCGCCTGATCCAGGCTTTTCTCAGCAGCAAGCCCGGCCGTGATTGCAGATGCCAAGCGGCAGCCTGTGCCATGGCGTTGTTGCTCTGACCACATTTGACGCGGGTGCGTAAAATCTTGTGTGCGGCCCTCAGCATCACACAGAACATCGAGCAGTGTATCGCCATCAGCATGGCCACCCTTTACTAAAACAGCGCAGTCGAATTTTGCTTGCAGAGTTATCGCTGCCTGATGGATATCTGTGATCACAGATTCACCCAACAACACCGCAGCTTCATCCAGATTCGGAGTCACCAGACTCGCCATGGGCAATAAAGTATGAATCACCGTATCAACCGCACCAACTTGCAGCAACCGTTTGCCGGAGCTCGATACCATCACCGGATCAACTACGAGAGCCCCCTTATGCCGGTCATGCAGCAACGCCGAAATCAGCGCGATATGCTCCACATCAAACAGCATGCCTGTTTTGATCGCAGCTACATTGTAATAATCAAACACAGCATGCAGTTCTGCACCGAGTTGTGTCAATGAAACGGCTTCGATTCGAGCAATATGAGACGGATTTTGTGCTGTTAGAGCTGTAATCGCAGAGCAACCATGCACAGCCAGCGCTTCAAACACACGCAGATCAGCTTGAATACCCGCCCCGCCGCAAGAATCTGAACCACCGATGGTCAAACAAACGCTTCGCTTTGCACCACCGGCATCGCCATGATCAGAGGCAATCATGTGGCATTCCAGATTGCTATCAGTTTTGCAGTTTCAGCCTCGATATCATCCGCCGCAAATAGACCGGAAATCACTGCTGCACAATTCGCTCCAGCGGCTTTGATTTGTGAAAGGTTATGCGCAGTAATGCCACCAATGGCACAAATATGCTTGCCGCTAAACATCTGCCGCGCCTTAATTAAACGGTTGATACCGATAGCGGGCACGTCCGGCTTGGACTGCGTTGCCCACACCGCACCGAACGACACATAATCTGCACCATCCTTCAATGCCGACTGGGCAAATCCAGCATCCGCCCGGCAGGTAATACCAATGATAAAATCATCGGCCACCTGAGTGCGCAATTGAATCAGGTTGGGCGCATCATCACGTCCCAAATGCACACCGTCGGCATCGGTATCCTGAGCCAGGGTAAGCGAATCATTGATGATAAATACCGCGCCATAATCACGGGTTAATTGGCGCAAGGCTTTAGCGCGTTTGATCTGACGTTTATAACCTTGTTTTTTATCCCGAAACTGGAGAATGCGCAAACCGCCCTTCAACGCCGATTCGGCCTTGTTCAGCAAATCAGCAGTATCGAGCTCGGCGGGTAAAATACCATAAAGCCCCTCAAGTCGTGATGTGATACCCCTTTCAAGCATAACAGATCCCATTACAGATCAAGCAATTGCAACAGATCCGTAAATTTCGGTAATGATAATACCTTATCGGCATATTCTGCGGGTACATCCTGATAGCCGTGTTCGGCAAAAGCGACAGTATGACAAGCGGCATTAAATCCCGCTTCAACATCAAAACGTGTATCACCGACCATCACCGTTTCAGATGGATCGACACCCATCGCACGGCAACATTCCACCAGCATATCTGGAGCAGGTTTTTTAGCAAAACCATCTTCAGGCGATAATGCCAGGGTCAGATACGGAGTTAGCCCCATTGCATCGAGCACTTTCACCCGCGCTTTGGCAGGCTTTGCAGTCACCACCGACATCGGAATACCTTTGCCCTTGAGTAAATCCAGCACTTCTAGAACGCCGGGAAAAATAACACCGTGATCGGCTGGGTGCTGCTCATAAATATCTGCAAAACGATGGTATAAAGCCATGGTTTCATCATGTTCCATCGGCAAGCCAAGCACATTGGAAGCCAGCTTGTGCGCACCACCACCAACATGCGGTTGTGTTTCCGCCAGCGTTAAACGCAAATCATAACCAAGCGCTTCCAAAGCGCGATTGGCATTGGCCTGAATATCCGGCAAGGCATCCACCAGGGTGCCATCCAGATCAAAAATAAAAGCCTTAGGTGTAGTCATATTTACTCCTTAAATATTGAATTGTTATGTCCAACTCTTGCAGCACTTCTTTATTCTCTTCATCATCCACGCGGTGCTGCAGCGCAGTATATATCTGATGTTGATTTTCCTCATCTGCCAAACGAGCCAAAGCCCAGGCCGCATGCGCACGAATCAGGAACTCATCATCACCCAGCACAGCCAGTAAATCAGGCACAAAAGCATAATTTCCCGAATTGCCCATGGCGATGCACACATTACGCAACAAACCGGATCGCCGGGTACGTTTGATCGGTGATTTGCGAAACAGACTACGAAAACCATCATCATCCAATCGCAGCAAGCTAACAAGATCCGGTAGATGATTCTCCCCCCGAGGTTTTAAGGGATCATCAGCCAGCATTGGCGTGCTGGCATGGCTATTCCATGGGCAAACCAACTGGCAATCATCACAGCCATAAATACGATTGCCCATCAAGATGCGCAAGGCATGCGGAATAAAACCATCAAATTCAATAGTTAAATACGAAATACACAAACGCGCATCCACCACATAGGGCGCAACAATTGCATTTGTCGGACACACATCGATGCAGGCGGAACAGCTGCCACAATGATTGCTCGCTGCTGTATCGCTTTCAATCTCAGCTGTGGTAAAAATCTCTCCGAGTAAAAACCACGAACCCAGCTCACGATGAATACTCAAGGAGTGTTTACCCTGCCAACCCAAACCCGCCGATTCAGCCAGGGCATGCTCCAACACCGGTGCCGTATCGACAAACACCCGTTGATCATGTTTACCGAGCATCAAATCGAGCTCAGCAGCAAATGCTTTTAAACGCTTTTTCATCACATCATGATAATCATCGCCATGTGCATAAGCTGAAATCACCCCGCTCTCTTGCGCAGCGCAGGCTTCATGCAAATCATAAGCGGGTGATTTATAAACCATGGCCAGCGAAATCACCGAACGCACATTGGCCAACATAGAATCAGGCTGTAAACGCCGCTGCATGCGCACCTGCTCCGACATCCATGCCATCTGCCCTTGCATGTCAGCATCAACCCAGCCCTGCAGACCAAGCCGATGTTTCTCATCCAAGGCCGGTTCCGTGAACCGGCACAAGGTAAAACCATGGTGCAATGATGCT
>CAYOTF010000071.1:0-12531 GCA_964406805.1 uncultured Zetaproteobacteria bacterium
TTCCATATCTGTACGGCCACATGTCACATCACTTAAAACATGCACGGAAAAGCCGCGTTCATGGGCTGCTCTACCGGTTGAATCAATGCAAATCGATGTCACCACACCGGCCAGCACAACATGCTCAATATCATGTGCTTTTAACACGTCTTCCAAATCGGTCTGGGCAAATGCGTTGAGTCCGCGTTTGCCAGGCACCTCGATAATTCTGTTGGCAAAGGGTTTCAATTCAGCAATGGTTTCACCACCATGGGAACTGCGCTTAAAAGCGCCAACATCCTTGATGGTTTTTAAAATCCCGACCGGTTGATCCAGCTCCCGATAATCATCGGTAAAAAGAATCGGCGTCGCAATAATCGTAAGCTTCGAATCCGCCAATGCTTGAAGTAATTCCAGCGTATTTGCCAGCACAACTTTTGCGTCACTTTGCAGCACACCGTGTAAAACACCATCATCAGCAAAATAATCATTCTGATAACCAATTAGAATCAGTGCGGTTTTGGTTGGATCCAGTTTGCTTGGGTTCATTTTATCTGAATTCATCTCGAGCCTGCCTTCATGCAATGATCTATAAGCACATCAATACATGCATATATTTTAAGTGCTTTGTACACTCCTTTACCCTGCCAACGCAAACCGTTTTGACAAGCCCAAATAATGTCAGCTCAAAGAAAGCCATGATCACCAGCCTTCATCAATATCACCGGCTTCCGGCTCCGCGCGTTGAAAAGATTTAGTCACCACTTCATCCACTTCCTGACTGACATAAGCTTCACCCGGCAGGATATGAATACAGCGCAACTCATGGCCATCAGCGAGTATCTGCTGCCCCAAATCTTTTTGTTTAAAACCATGACCCAACGATAACATCGTGCCATATTGAGCTGCAATGCATGAACCATCACCCACGCCAGCCAACTCCATGGCCAAGATCACAGGCGCGCCGAGCACAGTAAACTCTTTTCTGCGCCCCACACCCAAATGACCTACAATCACTTCACCAATAGCCAACCCCGCTGTAAACACCATGCACTTGGACTTTGGCAACTCAGCATTCAACTGAGCGCTGGCTTCAAGCAAGGCGAGGCCAGCCTTGGCAGCCTGATTCTCGTGCGACTTTAAATCAAACGGATGATTAAATACCGCAAGCATGCGATCCCCCAGCAGCTGATCCACATGGCCACCAAAGGCATGTACAATCTGCTGAAACAACGCAAATGTACGATTCAAATCCGCCACCACATCCTGATGTTCACAGCATTCAATAAAACTATCGAAATTGCGCATCTTGAGCGCCAAAATACTGACTTCACGCTCATCATGACTATCCAGCCGTGTATTGCGATCGTATTCATCGGCCACCAGATTCGGGCGTTGATAACGGCCATACAAATCAAATACTTTTTCCCGGTGCTCCAGCTTGGACACCATCTTGTTAAACTGATGAAAGGATTTGCCAAATTCATTCGACGAATAAATCGGTATCTGCACCGAAAAGTCACCACTGGCCACGCGCTTGGATGCCATCGCCAGCAGCCTTAAATTTTTCACCATACGACCACTCAAGGCATACACCAATAACGATGCAAACAAAGCAATGATGGCGGCTGTAATCGTCAAATCCAATTTAATCTGCAAATCATTATCACGCCATGATTTGCCCGGAAACTTGACGGCAATACTGGCCAGATGAATCGAATTATAATGGATGCCGGTGGCATACCACTTGTCTTGTCCGGCCACTTGCGCCGCCCCAACAGGTAGATTATCCAAAGCCTCGATCTCGGCAGGGATAGATTTTTCACCAAATGTCTCCGTATCACCATTCGCCCAGTGTACAAAAACAGATGTCCCGGCAGCCTGACGCATAAACATGGTGATCAGACTATCAATCTCAGGCTTCGACACCGCCACCATGGGCATCTTCAACTCATCCGATAACAGGGTGAGCAACAGTTTGGCCTGCTGATCCTCACTTTCCTGCCATGCTTTTTTTTCGATATGCGCAATGCTGACCATCATGATGATCGCCACCATGGCGACCAGAAAAATCGTCAATAAACTCCAAAGCATGCGCAGCGACATATATCTTCCCCATTCTACCCAATAAACTCTCATCAATAATGATTCCTGAATTCAAGTCCTAACCGGATAGATATAGCATATTCTCTGCCAACCCATTTATAAAACTCAACACCTTCATCAATAACAAATGCTCTCCACTGTTGGCCGCAAAATTGCTAATGAAGTCTGGCTCGACAAACATAACCGTAACGCAGGAGAGCACCATGGATTTATCGACTATTGCAGGCATCTTGGCCGGACTCGGATTGATTGTTGCATCGATCTTTCTCTCTGCTGTCGAGCCGGGAGTCTATATTAACCTGCCCGGCTTACTGATTGTCATTGGCGGCACCATCGCAGCCACCCTGGTCAGTTTCCCAACTGCCGAATTGGCCAAGGTGTGGCGCGTACTCGGCCATGTGTTTCGCAACACAGAATATTCCGTACGCGATGATATTGCTGAAATAGCCCATGCCGCTCGTTTGCGCCGCCATGGTGACCTGGCACGCATTGAAGATCAGCTAGAACGCATCGCCAATCCGTTTTTAAAGACCGCCATTCAGCTGGTGATTGATAACACCGCAGCCAATGAAATCGTCAATATCCTGCAATGGCGCATCAAACGTCTGCGCGAACAGGAGCGCGCCGAAGCGCATATTTTTCATACCATGAGCATCTATGCGCCGGCCTTCGGCATGTTCGGTACGCTCGTTGGCATGGTCAACATGCTCTACGGCATGAATGGCCCGGATCTGCTCAATGTCGGCCATAATATGGCGGTTGCACTGATGACCACGCTGTATGGCTTAGTCCTCTCCAACCTTATTTTCAAACCTATCGCCATCAAGATTGAACGCCGTACCGAAAAGCGTGCCATGATCATGCGCATGATTGTCGAAGGCACCATTTTACTGGCGGGTAACCGTAGCCCGGTATTTATTCGTGAAACACTGAAATCATTCTCCGCCCAACACGATGACGAATTGCGTGGTGAAAGCAGTTCCTTCACCGATGAGCTGCGCCCGACCGAAAAGAAATCCAGCAAACGACAACGTAATCTGGATGATGATTTTTAATGAGCCCCATCAACGATAAACCAGCTCCGTTGGCGGCCTCCAATATGGAGAGTATCCGCAGCCATATTCTTGCCGACCCTGAAATGGACATGCAGGACAGCACGGATAGTCAAAGTGTCACCCAGGATGGCTGGATGGTCGCCTATCTGGATCTGATGACGTTATTGCTCGCTCTGTTCATCATCATGGGTGCAATCAGCCATTCCAAAGCCGGTGTGAAAATGCAAGCTCCATCCTCACCACAAAAGTCTGCCAGCGAAGGTGTCACAGCATCTGATAATGCGACCGTGCAACGTCAGGGTCAGCGCAAGGGCATGGAAGACAATGTGCAACGTATCCTCGGCAGCAATGCTCTCGGTGGTGTGATGGATTATAAATTATCACCCGGACAAGTGCGTTTGCAAATGCATGCCAGCATGCTGTTTGATGCCGCCGGCACCCACTTGAGCCCCAAAGCCATGCTGATGCTAAAAAACATCGCCAAGGTACTCAGCAACTACCGTGGCAAAATTGAAGTCGCAGGGCACAGCGATGATATCCCGCTGAAGCGTGGTCGCTTCAAATCCAACTGGGAGCTATCGAGCGCTCGCGCTGCCACGGTTGTTGAGGCACTGATCAATCTCGGCATCGCTCAAAACAGACTGCATGCCACAGGTTATGCCGACACCATGCCGATCGCATCCAATGCAACACCGGAAGGCCGCGCCAAAAACCGCCGCGTGGAGTTCATTGTCGAAATGGGAACAGAATTTCTGTACGAACGTTAAATGCGTTCTTGAATAACAGATTCAAACCCTTGAACCGCGAATAGACGCTAATAGACGCAAATAAAAGTCAAAGGCATACAAGTCTTGATTGGGTTGTGTTTTTCATTCGTGTGTATTCGTGTTCATTCGCGGTTCGCCTTGGATATTGTTATTCCACGATTGGGAGCCGCGCAGCGGGGTGAGGCGCTATTCGGCTTGCTTTAGAAACGATATTTCACCGTGGCCTCACAGGTTCTGGGGCATATAAATCGTGAAATCATTGGGCAAATAATCATCACGCAGCAGCACCTTTGCACTTAAAGTCTTGCAGTAATCCTTGATCTCCTGCTGCTTGAAACTCTGCAAGTCATGCGCTTTGATCTTGTCTGCATCGAGCAAATTAAACGCCAGACCTTTGTCACACAGGGTAAACATTGAAGCAATCATCTTACGCGCATATTCACCATCATCATGCAGTTGCTCATTCATCGCACCTGAGAGAATCACCCAATCAAACGAGCGCGGTTTAAATTGAGGATCGAAATCAAACAACTCACCGCACAACAAACGAGCATCAGAGTGTTGTTGCTCCGCCACCCGAATCAGGTCGGGCGATAAATCAATGCCGGTAAAATCGACCGTGATACCCTGCGCTTCGATCCAACTTTTTAAATCTGCAAAACCACAGCCCACATCAAGCACCGAGTCTCCGCTTTTAATACCAATCTCTGCCAGCACCTGAAAACGCAGTTCCTGAATCTCCTGACTGCTCCAATACAGGGCATTGGCATGGTGGCCATAGCGTGTGCAACTATCGCGATGCCGATCCACGATGCGCTGGCGCTGTGCTTTGTTCATTAAACGCCCCAGTCTATTGCTTATTTGCCCCGAACAGCTCTTTAATGCCGCCAATCGCACCGAGTGTGGCCGTTGCATCAATTGGCATAAATACTGTTTTATCACCAGCGCCTGCAGTACCAATAGTATTGAGCGTATCGAGATAACGAATGGCAATCAGATATTGGCTAAAGCCCTGCTCTCCAAGCGCCTCTTTGAGTTTGTCCAAGGCTGCCTTTTCACCATCAGCCTCCAGAATACGCGCTTGCCGGTTGCCTTCCGCCACCAGAATCGATGCCTGCTTTTCGCCTTCCGCCTTCAAAATATCAGATTGACGCATGCCTTCCGCTTCCAGAATAGAAGCACGCTTATCACGTTCAGCCCGCATTTGTTTTTCCATTGCAGCCTGCACCTCGCCCGGCACATTCAAATCCTGTACTTCAACACGTTTCACCTTCGCGCCCCAATCATCAGCCGCTTCATCGAGTGTAACCTGCAAACGTGCATTAATATCTTCTCGCGACGACAGCGTTTTATCCAATTCCATTTCACCCACCAGACTACGCAATGTCGTCTGAGCCAGTTTTTCAATCGCATTGGGCAGGTTGGAAATCCTATACACAGCATCATGTGGATTGGTAATTTCGATATACAATAAGGCATTGATTTGAATGCTGACATTATCACGTGTAATCACGGTTTGTGATGGAAAATCCAGCACCGTTTCACGAATATCAATGCGTGTAACTTGCTGCAAATTTGAATACGACGAATCGCTCGAATCACCCAACAATCGCCCCAGCGCACCACTTGTCGCTGCACTTTTCCAGATAAATTCGCGCGGCTTATCCAAAAATGGGATAATAAAGTTGATGCCCGGCATCAGAGTACGATTATAATTACCCAGACGCTCGATCACCATGCGTTCGGAGTTCCGAATCACCACGATGCCTTTGTAAATCATTAGCACGACCATCAACGCAACCGCAATCACTACCATTTCCATTAGCTATTCTCCTCAATTTTTGTTACATACAATGTACTGCCACGCACACCAACAACACGCGCTGAAGCACCTTTTTCAAGCTTATCTGCCGATTCTGCAGCCCATGTCACGCTCTTATACACCACACGACCACGCGGCGAGACCGTTTCCATAACACTCACCAACGCACCGACCATATGCGAAACATCATCTTTGATGACAGGGGTGCGCAAATAACGCATGAGCAGAGCAGCGATGATCGTCGCCAACGTAAATATCAGCCATTGTGCTGTCGCAGATAAATCCATGAACGCAGCCACGCCACCCACAACTGCCGCCCCGGCAGCGAGAGCCAATAAATAATACGAGCCGAGCAACACCAACTCGACCACAACAATCAAGCAAGCGGCCAGCAACCAAACATGCCAAATATCTAAACCCAATGAATCCAACACCCATCCTCCTGAGCCTGTTTATGCCTGCATAAAGCAAAAATAAAACGTAACTTTGCGTACTCTGCGGTGAACGATTTTGATTCTGTCATTCAAGAGTTACAATAACACCATGATCTGTAGCTGCTACGCTATAGATCAATCACTGCACTTGCACTGTTCACAAGCAGATGGAAACTTGCCCCCATGATCCCTTTTCGATTACTTGATACCGCTACCGAACACGGAGCCACACTGCGCCTGTACCAGCGCGGCATGGAATTCTCCATCCGGGTCGATAAAGCCGGCGATCTGATGAACAGCCGCATGCATCATTCCGAAGATGTGCTGGCGGCACTGGCCTGCAAACCCATCGCCAAGCGACAACATGCGCATGTACTGGTCGGTGGCCTCGGCATGGGGTTCACGCTCGCAGCTGCCCTTTCCCATGTTGGAAACACGGCAAAAGTAAGTGTTGCCGAGCTCATGCCTGCCGTAGTACGCTGGAATTACGAATATTTGGGTATCCTGGCCGGATGCCCGCTTGAAGATGAGCGTGTTGATGTACGCATCGATGATGTCGGCAAGGTCATGGCTCAGCATCGCAATGGTTTTGATGCCATCATGCTCGATGTCGATAATGGTCCGGATGCATTTACCGTCGATGATAACGATTCCTTATACGGACTGCGCGGTCTCAATACTGCCTTTGATGCGCTCAAACCCGGTGGTGTGCTCACGGTATGGTCGGGTTTCCCCGACCCATCGTTTACCCAGCGATTGAGGAAAATCGGTTTTGATGTCAAAGAGCACCGTGTACGCGCCCATAAAAATCAAATCGGCAGCAAACACACCATTTGGGTTGCTGTTCGATAAACAAAACTGTCAGCTTGAACACTGGCGGCTTTTTTCATCCATCTCGAGATAATCGCTCCAATTGATCACTGCAATCGAGTGCTGCTATTTTATAACACTCGGCCAAGGTTGGATAATTGAACACGTGTTCGACCAGCGTATCTACCGTACCATCCATATTCATCAGCATTTGACCAATGTGGATCAATTCACTGGCCAGTTCTCCGACAATATGCACACCGAGTAGCTGACGGCTCGTTTTATCCACCTGCAATTTCAGCATGCCATTCTGATCACCAATAATCTGACCACGCGCTGTCTCACGGTATCGACCATAACCGGTCACGTAATCACAGCCTTGCTCATCCAGTTCTATCGATGTTTTTCCCACCCATGCCACTTCGGGAATCGTATAGATCGCCATCGGCAAATGATTAAAGGTGATATGCGATTCGGCATGACATGCATGCATGGATGCAATCCGCCCCTGCTCCATGCCGGTTGCTGCCAACGATGGCGAACCAATCAAATCACCCACCGCATAAATATGGTCGATATTGGTCTGGCAATGTTTATTGACCTCAAGCCAGCCGCGCGGGCTCGATTGAATGCCGATTTTATCCAGCTCCAAGCCTTCCGTATTGGGCACACGCCCCAACGCATACAGCAAACAATCGCTCTCCAACATGCCATCATCGGTGCAGGTGCAAACACCATCATCCTTGCATGCAATCGATTCAACCTTCTGCTGCAAATGAAATCGAATGCCCATGTTCAGCATGGCCGTTTGCAATGTTTCGGAGATATCACGGCATAAAAAAGGCAACACGTGAGTATGCTTGTCCACCAGACTCACTTCAACACCAAGAGATGCATAAATGGTGGCAAATTCACAGGCAATCACGCCGCCGCCGACAATGGTTAAGGTTTTCGGTAAATGCTGCATTTTTAAAATGGACGTGGAATCCAGCACTCGTTTTTTATCAAACGGGATAGAATCCGGCCTGCGTGGCCGCGATCCTGTTGCTAAAATAATCGATTCAGCCTGCAACATCTGTTCCCCGCCATGCGGGCTTTGAATGCACAACGTATGCTCATCATGGAAACCGGCTTCGCCTGGAATCAAGGTCACACCATGACGCATCAACTGGTTGAGAATCACCGATTCCTGCTTGTCGATAATCACATCTTTCTTGCGAATCGCTTCAGTGAGAAAATCATGCTGACGACGAATATCCGGATACGCACTGCGCATGCCGTGACTCGCCCCCATGGTGGTGCTGTAAGCGATTTCGCGCAGCGCCTTGCTGGGAATCGTACCGGTTTGCAGGCCAGCGCCACCAATGCGGGGTTTGCGCTCAATCAAACCGACACGCTTGCCATGTTTGGCGGCATGGATAGCCGCATGCTGACCGGCAGGCCCTGAACCAACCACCAATATATCATAGTGCTGCATCAATCACGACTCCTTTGCTTCGATGTACCGAACAAGCACGACGATAACCCAGCCACCCACCTAACGACACCAATTATTTGTTCTACCCACCTCTATTTATCACAGCTTATCTCTGTGTATCACTATTTTACGGATGAATATGCTCCACCAATCGAAAGCCGATCAAAATATGTTTCAGCGATGCAGGCCGGGCATGAAAAGCTGCCGGACGACATACACCGCCATGGTCATCCCAGCTACCACCCTTCACCACTTTTTTACCCGTTCCGACATCACTATTCGTCCACTCAAATACCTGTCCTGCGCCATCCAACACACCATAAGGGCTTGCGCCAGCTGGGTATGAGCCAACCCGAGTCGTTCCAGAAACGCCAAGATCGTCATTATTCAAACGCGATGCATCATAGCTCTCTCCCCATGGATACTGCCTGCCATCAATACCACGCATGGCCTTCTCCCACTGCGCCGAACCAGGCAAATGAAAATCGCGCCCCCGCTTGCCGGACAACCACACAGCGTAAGCACGCGCATCCTGAAACGACACCAACACCACCGGATGATTCCCTTTACCGACAGGAGGGCTGGCATCATGCCACAGATAGGGTCGCACATGGCGATAAGGATGGACAAACCCGAATGACAGCCACGTCGAGGCATCCACAAAAGGGGCAGAATGATCGCTCGCTTTGATAAAACGGGCATATTCCGCCTGCGTCACTGGCGTTTTCTGAATACGAAAAGCGGCTAAATAGATACGTTTCTGCGGTGATTCACCATCAAACCAGCCCGCCTCGCGCACCCCATCATGGCCATAACCTGCCGCGCTGATCTTATAGGCCGATTCAATCTGAGCTGGAGTACTGCCCATCAAAAATTCACCGGCAGGAATATCAATCCACTTCGCCGCATGAGCAAAGAACAATGGAGCCAGCAACAAAGCGGCAAGGTGTAATATATGGCGAAATATCATCGTTCCCTTGGTCAGCCCATAAAAAGTGATATTACATCTGAGCCGAATTATTCGCCAAGACTGATGAGCCATCAGTCTTGGCATTAAATCTGCTTACACATTACGCATAGCGTTTTGATCACATCACACCGGTGGCATCCAGCATGATCGTTAGACACATACCGCTTCGTTGCGATATTCGTTGCAATACTCGCCGCAACACATTGTTGTTCTTTTGGGCATGGACACTGTTTGCCATGCTGCCGGCACAAGTGATCGCTAAACCGCTCATTATTACCACCACCCCGACACTTGCCCAAATTGCGGAAGCGGTCGGTGGCATTGATGTAGAAGTTCAATCATTAACCCGTGTCGGTCAGAATCCCAATGTGTTCGTTCCTCGTCCCAGCCATGTGCAAGCACTCGCCAAGGCTCGTTTACTTTTTTCCGTTGGCTTTGGCCTTGAAGCCGCCTGGTTACCCACCCTGATTCGCCTTTCCGATAATGCCGACATCGCACCGGGCATGGCCGGTTATTTTAGTGGTGATGATGCCATCGATGCTATTGGCGTGCCCCTCGGCATGGTCAGCACAGCGATGCAGCAATGGTCACCGGATATCAATCCATATTGGTGGCTCGACCCGGAGCTGGGCATCAAAGTCGCTCTGGCTCTGGCTGTCCGTCTCGGTGAAATCGACCCGGTCAATGCTGATCATTATGCATTCAGGGCTACAACATTTGCCAGCGCGGTGGCCAAAGAGCTGCCCCGCTGGCGCGATTATATGAATATCTACACCGGCCCCATCATCACCTACCACAGCACCTATGTGTATTTCATGCAGGCCATGAATATTGAATTGGCTGGATTTATCGAGCCCAAGTCGGGCATTGAGCCTTCCACCCGGCATTTGAGTCGTTTGATCGATACCATTCATGCAAAGAAGGTGCGTTTGATTTGGGTCGAACCGTACAACAACAGAGCCGTTGCCAGACGATTGGCTGAAGCGGCGGGTATTCGATTGATGGTATTGCCCGATGCAGTCGAAGGTTATGGTCTGAACGGTTATATCGGCATGTTTGATCGAATGGTGCAACGCATTGCACGCTGGAGTCAGTGAGGAGCCCATGATTTTATTAACTGTATTAATCGCAACCCTGGTGATTGCCATCAGCCTACCCGTACTCGGGCAACGTGTGCTGGAGCGGCGGATCGTCTTTGTCGATCTGGCTTTGGCTCAGGTTGCAGCCACCGGTTATGCCCTCGGCATGGCACTACAGATGCCAGGCATCCTCATTGCGATCATCACCACCGCTATTGCTGTCGCTCTGATGGCCTTGATGAATGAAGACACCGTATTGCCCAAAGAAGCTGTCATGGGCGCTGTTTATGCATTTGCAGCCTCGCTCGGCATGGTGTTATTATCACTACTTCCTTATGGCGAAGGCCAGCTAATGGGGCTGATGTTCGGCAGTATTCTGGCTATCAACTGGGAAGGTATTGGTATCCTTGTGGCATTCTCAGCCATCGGCCTGGCGCTGGCACTAACCCCGCACAGTAACACCTATCATGGTCGTTTACGCTTTGCTGCCGGATTAAGCCTGATTATTGTACCTGCCATCCATGCTATCGGGGTGTTGTTGGTGTTTGCATATCTGGTCATGCCAGCTCTGGCCGTCTGGCGGCATGGCCACAATGGTCCCGTCTGGCAAGCCACCACGCTGGCTGCACTGGCGAGCGTCATCGGCACTCTCGCCGCTCACTTTCTCGACCTGCCACCTTCAGCCACCGTTGTGCTCACGCTAGGGTTTATCTCCTGCATAACCGGCATTATCATTCACATCAACCACGCACCCGACAATGAAACAAGCGAGAATGAACCTCCCAAAGCCCCGGATCATTCAAATAAGCTCACATAACAAATCACTTCAATTGCGACACCACTCTACAATGTGCGCAAATTCTCCAAACCGGTAGTCATTTCAGCATGTTTGGCTTTTAATTCATCCAGTTCTGTTTTCACTTTGGCCACCACTGCGGCAGGCGCATTAGCGCAGAAACGTGCATTGCCCAATTTGCCTTGGCGCAGGGCAATATCTTTATCGAGCTTGGCGATATTTTTCTCTAATCGCGCCACTTCTTCTTCGATATCAACCAAGCCAGCCAATGGCAAATAAACCGTTGCATCGGAGAGCGGTGCAACCGCAGCCCCCTCCACTTCAGCCGCCGCATCCAGCCAGCAAACAGACTCTAAACGCGCCAGACTTTTCATCAGCTTTTCATGCCTATCCAAATCACAACGCACAGCCTCAGCGCAAGCAATTTCAGCCTCAATGCGTTTACCCGGATTAACATTCATCTCACCACGAATCGAACGAATCGCTGAAACCACTTCAATCACTTTATGCATCCGGCGTACGGCATCTTTCTCAGCATCCGCCTCAACATCATGGCGTTCACGCGGCTCATGCCATTCATCCGTCACCAAGCGCGCCTCCGCACCATGCAGCTCTTGCCACAGGGTTTCAGTGATATACGGGCAGATTGGGTGAAGCAGTCTCAGCCAACCCTCAAGTGCGGTCAGCATGACGATCTGCGTTTCAGTCTTGGCCGACGCATCATCGCCGTACAAAGATACTTTGGCAGCTTCCACATACCAATCGCAATATGTGCCCCAAATGAATGCGTATAGCGCTCCTGCCGCCTCATTAAAACGATATTCCAGCATCGCTTTATCCACTTCGGCAGCCGCTTTATCCAGCTCGGCCAAAATCCAGCGGTTCACATCCAGTTTAGGGCGAATCAAAATATCCGGCTTGGCATCAGCTCGGTTCATAAACACAAAACGCGCCGCATTCCAGATCTTGTTCATGAAATTACGATTCGAGACAATACGCTCTTCATCCAACTTCACATCACGACCCGGCGTGGCCATGTGCGCCAGAGTGAAACGCAAGGCATCGGCACCATACTTGCCGGTCATTTCCAGAGGATCAATCACATTGCCCTTGGATTTGGACATTTTCTGACCATCGGAATCCCGAATCAAGGCATGGATATACACATCCTTGAATGGCACTTTACCGGTGAACTTCATGCCCATCATAATCATGCGGGCAACCCAGAAAAAGATA
>CAYOTF010000072.1:0-9210 GCA_964406805.1 uncultured Zetaproteobacteria bacterium
TTTTAGCTCCATCCTTTTCCATAATATGATAAGGCTTAAAAAGTAGTTTTTTTGTTTAAAACAGTTTAGATCCAAAGGAAGAATACAATGCCTAAGATGAAAACAAATAGCGGCGCTGCCAAGCGTTTTACCAAGACAGGTAGCGGCAAGTGGAAGCGTAACAAAGCTTTTGCAAGTCATATCCTGACCAAGAAATCGCCCAAGCGGAAACGCAATATGCGCGGTACAGAATTGGTTTCAACAGCAGACGCGAAGTCATTGGAACGTTTAGTTCCAGGCCGCGGTTAAGATAGTCTAGGTTAGGAGAGATATATGCCTCGCGTTAAATCCGGAGTACAGGCGCACGCGCGCCACAAGAGTGTTATTAAAGCAGCCAAGGGTTACCGTGGCCGTCGCAAGAGCTGCTTCCGTGTAGCTACCCAGGCGGTCGATAAAGCACGTCAATATGCTTATCGTGACCGTAAAGTTAAAAAGCGTGAATTCCGCAGCTTGTGGATTGTGCGCATCAATGCGGCAGCCAAACAGAAGGGTTTGAACTATTCAGGTTTCATGCACGGCCTTAAACTGGCTGGTGTTGAACTGGATCGTAAAGTATTGGCTGATATCGCCGTACGTGATACTGAAGGTTTTGCCAAGCTGGTAGAAACAGCTCGCGCACAGATTCAGTAACACCACTTTCCGGCTGCGGTCGGTTTGAGATAATGAATTGAAAGGCAGGGCTGTTCGCAGCTCTGTCTTTTTTGTTGGTTGAATGAAAATCAAAAGGCTTTTACCGCAAAGGACGCAAAGGACGCAGAGGACGACAAGATTGAAATACGATACGCACCAACTGCTTGTTGGTTTTGCTGTTCTAAGGATAGCCGCTATCTTGTTTTGTTTTTCTTTCCTCTGCGTCCTCTGCGTCCTCTGCGGTGAAAAGAGGTAAGGGTTATGAGTGAAATTGATTCGCTGAAAGATCAGCTTGAGTCATTGCAGTCGGAGGCGCTGGCTGCATTCGCAGCGGCAGAAAATCTGAATGCATTGCAAGCTTTACGGGTCAGCTATCTGGGCAAGAAGGGTGCATTGACCGAGGTGCTCAAGGGTGTGGGTAAGTTGCCGCCTGCGGACCGGCCAGTGATTGGAAAGTTTGTCAATCAGACCAAACAGGCGCTGGCTCAGGCACTCGATGCGAGCGAAGCGGAACTGTCCATCAAAGCCAAAGCGCAACGCATTGAAGCTGAACGCATCGATGTGACGTTATCAGGACGCAAACATGGCGCTGGTGCGTTGCATCCTCTGCAACAAGGCCTCGATGAAATCACAGCTATTTTTTCACAAATGGGTTTTGCGGTAGCTGAAGGGCCGGAAATTGAAGATGAATTTCATAATTTCGATGCGCTGAATATTCCACCGGAACATCCTGCCCGTGCCATGCACGATACATTTTTTGTCAAAGACATGCACAATGGGGAACAATCCCAACCGATGTTGCTGCGTACCCACACCTCCCCCGTACAGATTCGTACCATGAAACGCTTTTTGGCAGAGGGTACTGAGCCGCCATTGGCGGTGGTTGCGCCGGGGCGAGTCTACCGTTGCGATTATGATGTGACCCATTCGCCGATGTTTCATCAGGTGGAAGTGTTTAAGGTGGATCGTGATGTGTCGATGGCGCATTTGAAGGGTGTGTTAAAACACTTCTTATCCACCTATTTTGAAAAGGATGTGGCGATTCGTTTGCGGCCGCATTATTTCCCATTTACCGAACCCTCGGCAGAAGTGGATATCGGTTGTGTTTTTTGCGCTGGAAAAGGTTGCCGTATTTGTAAGGGTAGCGGCTGGATTGAAGTGTTGGGTAGCGGCATGATTCATCCGAATGTGTTGCAGTCTGTCGGCATTGATTCAGACGAGTTCTCCGGTTTTGCGTTTGGGCTTGGTGTGGAGCGTTTGGTGATGTTGAAAAAAGGTATTCCGGATTTGAGGTTGTTCTTTGAAAACGATGTGCGCTTTTTGCGTCGCATGGGGGTGACAGCATGAAGATTCCTTTTTCCTGGTTGAAAGAGCATGTCGCATTGACTGCATCGCCGGCTCAGATTGCCGATGATCTGGTGCGTTTGGGGCATGAGGTTGAAGCGGTTGAGATGCCGCGTGCAGCGGTTGTCGGTGTGCGGGTGGGTTTGATTGTTTCGAAGATACCGCATCCTGATGCCGATAAACTGAGTTTACTAAAAGTCGATGTTGGTGACGAAGCCCCCTTGGATATTGTCTGTGGCGCTGCGAATATGGCTGAGGGCGATAAGATTCCTGTGGCCACCATCGGTACTTTATTGCCGAACGGCTTGAAGATTAAAAAGGGTAAAATTCGTGGTGAAACCAGCTGTGGCATGTGTTGCTCTGAAGCAGAGCTGGGCTTGGCGGAAGATGCTGCCGGTCTGTTGATTTTGCCTGCTGATGCACCGATTGGTGCGGAAGTGGGTGAATATCTCGAATTGGAAGAAGCGGTGTTTGATCTCTCGATTACACCGAATCGTGGTGATTGCATGAATGTGCGTGGTATTGCGCGCGACTTGGCGGCGGATGCGGGTTTGCCGTTGGTTGATATTGTCTTGTCTGATGTGGCCATAGATAAAACACCGACTGCTCCCATCGTATCTGTTTCCGCTACAAACGATTGTCCGGCTTATATGGCCAGAGCGATTACCGGTATCACGGTGACCGATTCACCAGTCTGGATGCAATCGCGTTTGATGCAGGCTGGTCAGCGCCCGGTTAATGGTGTGGTCGATGTGTTGAACACTATCATGCTCGATCTGGGTCAGCCTATGCATGCCTTTGATGCGGATAAGCTCGATGGTGATATTGCTGTGCGATCAGCTGTTGGTGGTGAAGATTTTGCCGCACTCGATGGCCGTGAATTAAAGCTGAATGCCGGTGATCTTGTAGTTACAGATAGCAAGGATGTGATTGCCTTGGCCGGCATCATGGGTTCCGAGCCTACAGGCGTGAGCGAATCAACTACTAATATCGTGCTGGAATCGGCCTTTTTCCGTCCGGCTCGCATCAGTGAGACACGTCGTGTGTATGCCATGGTATCCGAGGCATCGATGCGCTTTGAACGGGGCGTTGATCCGCTCATGGTCGAAATCGCCATGCAGCGTGCGACGGCGATGATTATTGACCTGTTCGGTGGTTCTGCCAGTGAGGTCACGGTCTGTGGTGATGCCGATGCGGTCAATGCAGATCGTCAGGTAATCTGTTCGGTTGCTCGTATTGCATCGCGTTTGGGCATTGATATTCCCGTTGCTGTAGATGATGTGTTGGCGCGCATGGGCTTTGGAGTATCACGGGATGGCGATGCGTTGCAGGTGAACGTGCCATCCTTTCGCCATGATGTGTCGATCCCGGAAGATCTGTCGGAGGAATATGCGCGGGTGATTGGCTTTGATGCCATCCCTGAGCTGTTGCCGCCATTGGCGACTACAGCACCTGCGCAGCCGGATCGATCCGTACATGATGCGGTTGCAGGCGGTTTTTTGCAGGTGATCAATTACGCCTTTATTTCGGCATCGGAGCAGCGTTTGTTCACGGCTGTGGATGATCTGGATATCGAATTGCAAAATCCAATTTCCGATGCCATGAGCGTGATGCGCCGTTCGGTCTGGCCGGGTTTGTTGAATAACGCCCAGTATAATTTGAACCGCCAGCAGTCCGGTGTGGCGCTGGTGGAGCAGGGGCGTGTGTATCATAAGTCTGATGTCGGTCATAAGGAATCGAATGCCATTGCCTGGCTGATGACCGGTGATGTGGGGCAGGATGAATGGCATGGTAAATCAGACACGGCTGACTTCTTTGATCTCAAGGGGGCGGTCGAAGCATGGTTATCCCTACGTGGATTGACGGGGCGTTTCATTGCCGATGATTCCATTCAAGGCTTACAGGCAGGCCAAAGTGCCAAGATTATGGTCGGTCGCTTTGAAGCCGGACGTATTGGCAGAGTCGATGGTGATATTGCTGCCCGACTGGATTTGGATGCACCGGTGTTTGTTGCCGAAATCAATCTCGATTTGCTGACGGCGGGCAAGACGGCCAAGTTCGCAGCCTTGCCGGAGTTCCCTGCTGTGGAACGTGATCTGGTGTTTTTATTCGAGCGCAGTGTGTCATCGGATGCGATTCTCAATGCGGTCAAAAGTGCAGCAGGCAAGTTACTCACCGAGGCGCGCATCTTCGATATGTATGCCGGTAAAGGTGTGCCGGCAGGCCATGTCAGTCTCGGTATTCGTTTTGCCTTGCAAGATGCCAAACGCACCCTGACGCAGGCCGATTCCGATACCGCCATGCAATCAATCATTGCCGCCATGCAAAAACGCTTGGGCGCAGATCTCCGAGCCTGAGATGGTGAGGCAGACATTCACAGGTGTCCGCTGATATAGCTTTTATCCGCGCCCATCAGCGTTTATCGGGGGCTAAGTTATGTTAGCTGGAGTCGATGAAGTAGGGCGTGGGCCGTTGGCAGGGCCTGTGGTGACTGCTGCGGTGATTTTATCACCGGATGACCCCTATCTGGGTCAGTACCGTGATTCTAAAAAGGTGGCGGAAAAGAAACGTTTAAAGCTTTACCACCATATTCGTAAACATGCTGTGGCTTATTCGGTGAGCATGGCGACGCTGGATGAGATTGATCAGCTTAATATCCTGCATGCGACGATGTTGTCCATGCGTCGGTCGGTCGAAGCTTTGTCGGTGTTGCCTGCCAAAGTATTGGTCGATGGCAATCGTGTTCCTGACCTGGCAGTACCGGCTGAAGCCATTATCGGCGGTGATGATCTGGTGCAGGAAATTGCCGCAGCCTCCATCATTGCCAAGGTAGTGCGTGATCGGATGATGGCCATGTTTGATGTGCAGTATCCCGGTTATCAATTTGCCAAACACAAAGGTTATGGTACCAAGCTACACATGGATGCACTGCGCGAGCTTGGCCCGTGCCCGATTCACCGCAAATCATTCGCCCCTGTGGCGAAGTTGTTGTAAATGCTCACCACTTAACATTATAGTGGCTCTCAAGAAGCAGATAAATTCATCGCTAATGATAGCTGTGGTTGATGTTTTAATCATGGCCGAGCTGTGATAAAAGTTTTAAGATGCCGTTCTGATCAGGCTGTGATGATTTTGCTTTGCAAGGAGATGTCTTGTTTAAACGTATTTTGATTGCCAACCGTGGTGAGTGCGCTATTCGCATTATTCGCGCCTGCAATGAGCTGGGTATTGAGTCGGTTGCTATTTATTCCGAACCGGATAGCCATGCTTTGCATGTTAAAAAAGCTGATCAGGCGGTATTAATTGGTCCTGATCCTGTCAAAAGTTATTTGAATATTCATCGCATTCTTGATATTGCCATCAAAACCAAATGCGATGCCATTCATCCCGGTTATGGTTTTTTGTCTGAAAATGCTGATTTTGCGCGTGCCATTACTGATGCCTGCATTACTTATATCGGCCCTGATGCGGATGCGATTGAGAATATGGGCAGCAAGACCAATGCGCGCACCGCCATGTTGGCGGCAGGTGTGCCGTGCATCCCCGGCACCGAGGCATCGTTGCAAAGTGTTGAGGAGGCCGTGCAAACAGCTCATGACATGGGATATCCGGTGATGCTGAAAGCTGCGGCGGGTGGTGGTGGACGTGGTATTCGCCGCTGTGATTCGGATGCTGAAGTGGTCGAGAACTATGCGCTGACCACTCGTGAAGCGGAGGCTGCGTTTGGCAACGGCGAGTTGTTTATGGAAAAGTGCATTGTTAATCCGCGCCATATTGAATTTCAGATTCTTGCGGACAGCCATGGTCATTGTGTTCATCTGTACGAACGTGATTGCTCCATTCAGCGGCGTAACCAAAAACTGATTGAAATTGCTCCGTCGAATTATATTGATGATGACATGCGCCAGCGTATGGGAGCGACTGCGGTGCAGGCGGCGCAAGCGGTGGGTTATGTGAATGCCGGCACGGTTGAGTTCCTAGTGGATAAAAATCACGATTATTATTTCATGGAAATGAATACACGTTTGCAGGTGGAGCATACGATTACCGAAGCCATCACTGGCATCGATATTGTGGCTGAGCAGATTTCCATTGCCGCTGGCAACGAGCTGCCCTTCACGCAGGAGCAGATTAGTATTCGTGGTCATGCGGTTGAGTTTCGTATCAATGCTGAAGATCCGAGAAACGACTTTTTCCCCACGCCCGGTCGTATTACACGTTACCATTCGCCCGGTGGCCCTGGTGTGCGTGTCGATGGCTGTGTTTATCCCGGTTATGAAATCCCACCGCACTACGATTCGATGTGCGCTAAACTTACGGTTTGGGCGCATAGTTGGAAGCATACGGTGCTGCGCTGTCAGCGGGCATTGAAAGAGTACGATATTCGCGGCGTTAAAAGTACCTTGCCCTTGTACCGGCAGATTGCCGCTTCCGAGGTATTTATGAACGGGCAGTTTGATACCGGTTTTCTGGATCAGCATCCGGAAATGCTTGAATATAAAGCCTATGATGCGCGAGAAGATATTGCCACCGCCGTTGCCATCGCCATAGCCGCACATGCCGGTCTGTAGTCTTAGAAAATCAGAGTCGCTCGAACAGTTACGTAACGAATAAAGAAGGAATACAACCATGAACACAACAAAGAAATTGGCCATTACTGAACTTGCTCTGCGCGATGGCCACCAATCATTGCTGGCTACGCGGATGCGTCTCGATGATATGTTACCGATTTGCGAGAAGCTGGATGCGATCGGTTACTGGTCGATTGAAGCCTGGGGCGGAGCCACGTTTGATACTTGTCTGCGCTATCTCAAAGAAGGCCCGTGGGTGCGTCTGCGTGAGCTGAAAAAGGCACTGCCCAACACACCAATTCAGATGCTGTTGCGCGGTCAGAATTTGTTGGGGTATCGGCATTATGCCGATGATGTGGTGCGCAAATTTGTTGATTTGGCTGCAAGCAATGGCGTGGATGTATTCCGCACCTTCGATGCGATGAACGATGTGCGCAATTTGCGCACTGCTATCGGGCAGGTCAAAGCCAATGGTAAAATGGCTGAAGGTACGATTTGTTACACCACGAGCCCAGTGCACACGCTGCAATATTTTGTCGATCTGGCCAAAAAGATTGAAGACTTGGGTTGCGATACCTTGGCCATCAAGGATATGGCCGGTTTATTGACCCCAACCGATACACGCGAGCTGATTACGGCGCTCAAAGAGTCGATTGATATACCGTTGCATTTGCATTGTCATTCGACTTCGGGCGTGGCTGAAATGGTGCAGTGGGAAGCTGTGCATGCCGGCTGTGATATTATTGATACGGCTATTTCACCCTTGGCCGGCGGCACTTCGCATCCGGCTACTGAATCGATGGTGGCGGCCTTTGCCGGCGGTGAGTTTGATACTGGACTGGATTTGTTGGCATTGCAGGATGTCGCTGCTTATTTCCGAGAGGTGCGTAAGAAATACGCTCGCTATGAATCGGATGTGACTGGTGTCGATACACGTGTGTTTATCAACCAGATTCCTGGCGGCATGATCTCCAATTTGGCCAACCAGCTCAAAGAGCAAGATGCGCTGGATAAAATGGATCAGGTGCTTGAAGAGATTCCACGCGTGCGCAAAGATTTCGGTTATCCGCCACTGGTTACGCCAACCAGTCAGATTGTCGGCACGCAATCGGTACTCAATGTGATTTCCGGCAAGAAATACAAGATCATTACTAACGAGACGAAGGGTTATTTGCAGGGCATGTATGGCAAGGCGCTCGGTGAAGTCAGTCAGAGTGTGCGCGAGTTAGCGCTGGGTGATGAAGAGCCGGTAAACGTGCGTCCTGCCGATCTGATCCCAAATGAACTCGATGCGCTGACCCGTGAAATTGGTGAGAAAGCTAAATCGGTCGAAGATGTGCTTTCCTACGCTATGTTTCCGGCCATTGCGCTGGAGTTTTTCTCTGAACGTGAAACGGGCGAGTTTACAGTCGAACCGTTGGACGAACCGGCTCCGACCGAGGAGCCACAGGCCGCAGTACCGGGATTGGCTCCGACCGAGTTCAATATTACTATTCATGGCGAGCAGTACCACATCAAGATTGACGGCTCTGGTCATAAGAGCGAAGAGGTGCGTCCGTTCTTTGTCAAAGTGGATAATGTGCTTGAAGAAGTGTTTGTTGAAACCCTGACCGAAGTGGTGCCAACAGCTGATGGAAAAATCGATGTCAAACGCGCCTCGAAAGGCTCCAGGCGTCCGAGAGCTACCAAAGATAGCGATGTGACAACGCCGATGCCCGGACGTGTCGTGACGATCAATGTTGCTGTCGGTGATCATATCGAAGCGGGTCAAACTGTGCTGACTGTCGAGGCGATGAAAATGGAGAATCCCGTGCATGCGCCAGAGTCGGGAATTGTGAAAGCGGTTTATGTGGCCGAGGGTGACACAGTAAATCCGGATGAGTGTTTGATCGGATTGGAATAAACGCCGTATTGCTTTAAAATGGGAAATTCATTTTGGATGGATTAATCGGGCTAAATACATCGCTATGCCCTACTGTGTGACTTGGTTATAGTACGGCTCCGCTCATTGGAGTGGTTTCTTTGGAGGAACAATGACAACACAGGCCAGTAACGCAGATTTGGGTACGGATATTTCAGGCAACAGCTTTGATACTCAGCAACCATTACCAAATTCGCATAAGGTGTACATCGAAGGCTCGCGGCCGGATATTCGGGTGCCGATGCGTGAAATCACACTTTCTCCAACTGAAATGAAAGAGGGTGTCGAAGAGAATCCACCTATTCTGGTGTATGACACATCCGGCCCTTATACCGATCCGGATGTTGAATTGAGTTTGCAACAAGGCTTGCCGAATGTGCGTTCAGCCTGGATTGAAGAGCGTGAAGATACTGCGCCATTAACGGGTCTTTCGTCGGTCTATGGTAATGAGCGACGTGATGATGAAAGTCTGAATCATTTGCGTTTTGAGCATGTTAAACAGCCGCGTAAAGCACGTGCAGGCAAGAATGTGTCGCAAATGCATTATGCACGTCAGGGTGTGATTACGCCGGAAATGGAGTTCGTGGCGATCCGTGAGAATCAACGCCGTGAACATCTGCGTGAAATCACCAGACAGCATCCGGGTCAATCGTTTGGAGCCAGTATTCCGCGTGTGATTACGCCTGAATTTGTGCGTGATGAAGT
>CAYOTF010000072.1:9220-12411 GCA_964406805.1 uncultured Zetaproteobacteria bacterium
CGTGGTCGCGCCATTATTCCGGCCAATATCAATCATCCTGAACTCGAGCCGATGATTATCGGGCGCAATTTTTTGGTCAAGATCAATGGTAATATCGGTAATTCAGCGCTGTCCTCATCCATCGAAGAAGAAGTGGACAAGATGACCTGGGCTACGCGTTGGGGCTCAGATACCATTATGGATCTCTCTACCGGTAAGAATATTCACGAAACACGTGAATGGATTATCCGTAATGCCGCAGTACCGATTGGAACGGTGCCGATTTATCAGGCATTGGAAAAGGTTAATGGCGTGGCTGAAGATTTAACTTGGGAAATATATCGCGATACTTTGATTGAGCAGGCCGAGCAGGGGGTGGATTATTTCACCATTCATGCCGGTGTGTTGTTGCGTTATGTGCCAATGACAGCCACGCGTTTAGCGGGCATTGTGTCTCGTGGTGGTGCGATTATGGCTAAATGGTGTTTGTCACACCATAAAGAGAACTTCTTATACACGCACTTCGAAGATATTTGTGCCATCATGAAAGCTTACGATGTGTCTTTCTCACTTGGTGATGGCCTGCGTCCCGGCTCGATTGCTGATGCCAATGATGAAGCACAACTCGGTGAGCTGAAAACACTCGGTGAGCTGACCAAAATCGCCTGGAAACATGATATTCAAACCATGATCGAAGGCCCAGGCCATGTGCCGATGCAGATGATTAAAGAGAACATGGAGCTGCAGTTGGAATGTTGTGATGAAGCGCCGTTTTATATTATGTTACGGCTTACAACGTTTTTTTCACCGGGTTATGATCATATTACGTCTGGTATCGGTGCCGCTCAGATTGGCTGGTATGGCTGTGCGATGCTGTGTTATGTGACTCCGAAAGAGCATTTGGGCTTGCCGAATCGTGATGATGTGAAAATCGGTGTGATCACCTATAAGATTTCAGCCCATGCTGCTGATCTGGCCAAAGGCCATCCGGGTGCTCAGCAGCGTGATGATGCGCTGTCCAAAGCGCGCTTTGAATTCCGTTGGGAAGATCAGTTTAATCTGAGTCTCGATCCGGATACGGCGCGCTCTTACCATGATGAAACGCTGCCAAAAGATTCCGCCAAGGTGGCGCATTTCTGCTCCATGTGCGGGCCGAAATTCTGCTCGATGAAGATCACCCAGGATGTGCGTGACTATGCCAAAGAGCATGGCATGGAAACATTTGAAGCGATTGATGCGGGTATGGCCGAGCAGTCGGAAGAATTTACGCGCACAGGATCGGAGATTTATCACAAAGCCTGAAGCGATAGATTTACGTGTTGCTCTTTTGTTGTATAATGGTTGAATGTCTGTGATGTGCTCATACAGTCACATTCATTCTAGGAGGTCATTATGCCATATTCCAAGATTCTTGCGTCTGATATGATGAATGCTGCTCCGCCGCATTGCCATATGGATACATCGATTGCAGTCATCGCCAAGCGCTTCGCCGATGAGGCTGTGTCCGGCATGTTGGTGGTGGATGACGATCAACGGCTGCTGGGGGTGATCACCGAAAGTGATTTGATTGATCAGCAGCGTAACCTGCATGTGCCGACTGCGATTGCCTTGTTTGATATGGTGATTCCGATGGGGGAAGCCAGATTTGAAGAAGAGCTATCGAATATGCAGGCCATGACGGTGGGTGATCTGGTGCAGGTGGATGTGGTATCGGTGAGCATTGATCAGGATTTGAATGAAATCGCCAGCATTATGGCCGATAAACATATTCACCATTTGCCCGTGCTGGATGACGATGCTGTGGTTGGCTTGATTTGCAAACATGATGTAATTAAGGCACTGGTCAGCAATCGCTGATATGAGATCGGTGAATATGAGTTCGAGCCGGCGTTGAATTTTTTATGTCGCAACGAATCTGAAACCATTGCAATCGCTCAAGACTTCGCTGTCAATTTAAAAGCAGGCGATGTGGTGGCCTTATCGGGTGAGTTGGGGGCAGGCAAAAGTGTGTTTAGCCGGGCGGTGATGCGTGCCTTGGGTGTGTCGGATGAAGCTTTGCCAAGCCCTACGTTTGCAATTATTCAGGAATATGATGGCAGCGATTGCCGAGTGGCGCACATGGACTGGTATCGCTTGGGTGATGTTGAAGAGATCGCCATGCTCGGAGTGCGCGATTACTTTCAGCCGCCGTGGATATGTTTGATCGAATGGGCGGAGCGCGCCGATGAGCTGTTTTCGCATGCGGCGATTCATGTTTCTTTGTCCTGTGTGGACGATGATTTGGCAGCGCGTGCGATAACGATTGAAGGGGCTGTGTTTGGTTTGTAAGCCGGACGTTCAGTCGGAAAAGGCTTCGCCATAACGTGCTTCCCATTCTTCAGAGCTTCTGAACTCGATACCCAGCTGCTTGAGTAAACCATCTTGAATATCAAAAATTAAGCCGAACACGCTGACATCCTGACCACGTTTCCACGCCTCTCTGACAATGGTATTGCGACAAATATTATGCACTTGGGCTTCGATATTGAGTTCCGCCAGACGTTTAGCACGTTGTTCACGCGGTAAGCGCTTCAGCTCTTTGGCGTGCCGATTGAAGACAAAACGCACCTGATCGAGCCACAGGTCAACCGGTTGCACACCGCTGTGTTCGAGCGCCGCATGAATACCGCCACAGCCATAATGGCCGCAGACGACAATATTGGGTACTTTGAGCTCATCAATGGCATATTCGAGCACAGCTAGCGAATTCAAATCATTGGTAGCAAAGATGTTGGCAATATTGCGATGAACAAACAACGAGCCCATCGGCAAACCGCCCAATTGATCGGGGCCGACACGTGAATCCGAGCAGCCAATCCACAAGATTTCCGGTGATTGCGCATGGGCAATGGTTTTGAAGAAGTCAGGTGAGTCCCGTTTCACCTTGGCTGACCATGTTTGATTGTACGCGAGCATTTTCTGGACTGATGGCATGATGAAAGACTAATCACTTTGATCTTGTAGGGAAAGAAAGAAACACGCAAGGAAATTAAGGATGAGTGACACCTTAATGTGTTAGTGGCAGATGCTGGATCAGGCGATACCCATGAACTGCGCTGGTGGTTATTGGGTTTTGGCGACCAGTTGGAAATCCTGAAACCAATGAGTCTCAGAGATAGTTTTTATGTGATGGCTCAGAATATGGCCCAAGCCTATCAAGGTTCAGGTTAGGG
>CAYOTF010000073.1:0-12244 GCA_964406805.1 uncultured Zetaproteobacteria bacterium
CAAATAAACGTTGCAGCATAAACCCTCCTCTACTCTAGTACTCAGCGGCGCGGATAGTGTTACAAGATGCGCAGCCACCGCACCACACAAGTATCTAGAAACATTGCAGAATAATTCAAAAAACCACCTAACACAACAAACACTCAGCTAAAATCCACCCAGACCGGCGCATGATCACTCGGTCTTTCCAGCGCTCTGTATTGCGTCGCGACACCCGCATCAACAGCGCTCATCGCCTCACTTGCAAGCACATGATCAATGCGAATGCCCCAATGCCTGCGAAACGCATTCATGCGATAATCCCACCAGCTGTGCATGGCCTGATCCGGATGCAAATGGCGGACGCAGTCGCTCAAGCCCAAGTCCAGCAAGGATTGAAACCATTCGCGCTCCGGCGTGGAGCACATGATCTTTTCAACCCAACGCGATGGATCGTGAATATCCAGATCGGCCGGTGCAATATTATAATCACCGAGCACAACCAGGCGCGAATGCGCGGCCATTTCCGTTTGCAAATAAGTCCGAAAAGCCTGCAGCCAAGACATTTTATAAGCGTATTTGTCCGAACCAACAGCCTGCCCATTGGGGATGTATATATTAATAATACGCACACCATCAAGCGTGGCCGCCAGCAGACGACGTTGCGGATCAGCCAGTTCCGGTACATCCAGCACCAACTCTGTTGCTTCGCTTCGACTGAGAATAGCAACACCATTGTAAGTCTTCTGACCGGAAAAAGTGACCTGGTAACCGGCATTATTGATCGCTTCAAGAGGGAAGTTGGCATCAATCGTCTTGGTTTCCTGCAGCGCCAACACATCCGGCTGCTCGGATTCAAGAAAGTCCAATACGTGCGGCAGACGCACGTTTAGCGAGTTTACATTCCACGTTACAATTTTCATGCGAGAATCATGACCGAGGCATGAGCTTGCCTCAAGCCAAAATCATCCATCTCCGGCGCGGCATCGTTCTTGCTCACTACATTCACAGGCTATATATAATAAGACCAATAAAGGATCGAATAAACACAGGAGAAACAATCATGGATGCCAACAGAGCTCGTACCATTGCAAACGCATTTTCCCGCATCAGTGTATTCGCTGTTGAAAACACCCCACGCGGCGTGCGTGTGCATTATTTGGATAATCATGCTTATTTTGTGCGCGAAGCCTGCTTTTGGGCTTTCGCATTCAATTTAGGACGTGTTAGCCATGAAGAAGGCCAAGTCGCCGAAATCGAGGCTGAATTAACAGCATAAAAAAACCCCGCCTGCGAACAGACGGGGTAGGAATTAGGTTTCCTGGTTGTGTGTCTTACAGACCCATTACGTTGCGGGCTTGTGGACCTTTCTGACCGTCTTCGATTTCGAATTCGACTTTCTGACCTTCAGCCAAAGACTTGAAGCCTTCAGTCTGAATTGCTGAGAAATGTACGAAAACGTCGTCGCCGCCGTCGTCCTGTGCGATAAAGCCGAAGCCTTTAGTGTCGTTGAACCATTTAACTGTACCTGTAGCCATTTTGTTTGTACCTCAATTATTATTTTAGCAGCATGTTGATTTAGATTGTTACGTGAGGACATCGAGAATTAACTTCCAGATTGGTCAAAAAACACCTTCACAACCATGTCTTGCACGACGCACTGTAGGGCGCTCTTTTGAAGAACGCCAGCAAAAACAATTTATTTATTTAGAGCCCTCCCAGACCTGTGCCGCCTGTACGGCCATGGCGCTGCTGTGTTGTTTTTCAGCCGACAGCTTTTTATGCTTGGTTTCCGTTATCTATTTCTTAGGGTGTGGCAATGACATCAATCATTTCATCCACTCCCATCATCAGCTTGAAAGGAGGCAATGCTTTATCCGAGTTTCGCCGCGACAAGCTACTGAAAAGCCTTGCAGCACAAGGGATTCATGATGTTGGCATCGAAGCTCATTATTTTCATGTCGCCGAAGTCAGTAAAGCCTGGCAAGCAGCTGACAACGATCGGCTGGCACAGTTGCTCGGTCATGCTGCCGATATTTTTGCGGATCCGATTGCCGATGATCTGATACTGGTCGTGCCTCGCATTGGCACAATCAGCCCCTGGTCATCGAAGGCGACAGACATTGCCGCCTTGTGCGGTTTAAGCACACTTGTGCGGCTCGAGCGCGGCATTGCCTACCATCTTTCCGGCCTCAAACATGAACAACACAGCATTGCGGCGACATTATTGCATGATCGCATGACAGAGTCGGTAGTGTCCGATGCCAACGATCTGGTGCAGTTGTTTGCCCATCACACGGCTGCCCCGCTGGTCAGCATTGATATGCTCAAGGGCGGGCGCAGTGCGCTGGAAAAGGCCAACCGGGAGCTGGGACTGGCATTGGCCGACGATGAAGTAGATTATTTACTGGAGAATTTCCGCGCCCTGAAACGCAACCCATCCGATGCCGAACTGATGATGTTTGCGCAAGCCAATTCCGAACACTGCCGCCACAAGATATTCAATGCCGAATGGATTATTGACGGCGAAGAGCAGGATCGCTCGTTATTTGCCATGATCCGCAACACCCATCAACTCAACCCCGCAGGTACACTGGTTGCCTACAGTGATAATTCATCGGTGATCGAAGGCGGCGAGAGCAAGCGTTTCTACCCCGATGCCGATGGTCATTACCGCGATCATGATGATGAGATGCATATTCTAATGAAAGTTGAAACGCACAATCATCCGACCGCGATTTCCCCTTTTGCCGGTGCCGCGACTGGTTCCGGTGGTGAAATTCGCGATGAAGGTGCAACCGGCACCGGCTCCAAACCCAAAGCGGGGCTATGCGGCTTTTCAGTCTCGAATTTGCGTATCCCTGGTTTTGAGCAGCCATGGGAAGTCGATCACGGCAAGCCCGATCGCATTGTCTCCGCCCTTGATATTATGCTCGATGGGCCGATTGGTGCGGCGGCATTCAACAACGAATTCGGTCGCCCCAATCTGTGCGGCTATTTCCGCACCTATGAAATGGATGTATCGGCAGATGATGATAAAGCCGAACTGCGTGGTTATCACAAGCCGATCATGATTGCTGGCGGCGTGGGTAATATTGATGCCCGCCATGTACACAAAAACGACGTGCCGGAAGGTAGTCTGATCATCCAACTCGGTGGCCCTGCCATGCTGATTGGTCTCGGTGGCGGTGCGGCTTCCAGCATGGATGCCGGTGCCAATGCCGAATCGCTCGATTTTGATTCGGTGCAGCGCGGCAACCCTGAAATGGAGCGTCGTTGTCAGGAAGTGCTGGATCGCTGCTGGCAAATGGGTGATGCCAATCCGATTTTATTCATCCATGATATCGGAGCAGGTGGTTTATCCAATGCTGTGCCGGAACTGGTTGATGATGCAGGCCGTGGCGGCTGGATTGATTTGCGTGCGGTGCATAATATGGAGCCGGGCATGAGCCCGATGCAAATTTGGTGCAATGAGGCGCAAGAGCGTTACATGCTGGCTATCGCACCGGGATCACGCGATCTGTTCACTGCCATGTGCGAGCGTGAACGCTGCTTGTTCGCCGTATTGGGTGATGCCAGGCAGCAGCGCGACATCGTGGTGAATGACCCGTTATTCGGCAATCAACCGGTCAATTTATCACTCAACACATTGCTCGGAAAACCACCCAAAATGACCCGTGATGTGTGCCACACCGCCAACACGGGAACAATCCTGGATGTCAGCACCATTGATCTGAACGATGCCATCGGGCGTGTATTACGCTTGCCGGCAGTGGCCAGCAAAGAGTTCCTCATTACCATCGCTGATCGTTCAGTCACCGGCTTGGTTGCGCGTGATCAAATGGTTGGACGCTGGCAGATTCCGGTCGCCGATGTGGCTGTCACCACACGTGACTACAGCGGTTATTACGGTGAGGCAATGAGCATGGGCGAGCGCGCTCCGATTGCAGTGCTCGATGCCGCCGCATCCGGACGCATGGCTGTCGGTGAAGCGCTGACCAATGTGGCCGCCGCAGCCATTGCTCAAATCGGGGACATCAAGCTCTCGGCCAACTGGATGGCTGCCTGTGGGCATGATGGTGAAGATGCACGCTTGTACGACACAGTAAAAGCGGTCGGTATGGAGCTGTGTCCAGCACTCGGCATTTCTATTCCGGTCGGCAAAGACAGTTTATCCATGAAATCGATGTGGCAGGATAAGACTACGACTAAAGAGATGATCTCGCCCTTATCGTTGATTGTTTCAGCCTTTGCGCCGGTTACCGATGTGCGCCAAACACTCACGCCTGAATTGCAGCTGGATCAGGGTGATAGTGATTTGATTTTATTGGATCTGGGCGATGGCAAGCAACGCCTCGGTGGTTCCGCCCTGGCACAAGTCTATGGCAAAACAGGTGAGTCGGTACCCGATGTGGATGATGCGGCACTATTAAAAGCATTTTTCAATGCCATTCAAAGCCTGAATGCGAAGCGGTTGATTTTAGCCTACCATGACCGCTCCGATGGCGGTCTGTTTACCACCATCGTCGAAATGGCTTTTGCCGCGCGCTGTGGATTAAAAATACATCTGGAAAGCATGGGTGATGATACTATTCCAACACTGTTTAACGAAGAGCTCGGTGCCGTCATTCAAATCAAACGCACGGATCGCGAAGCCGTGTTGTCCGTGCTCAGCAATGCAGGTCTGGCTCATATCAGCCAGATTATCGGCCATCCAAGCACCCATAAGCAGGTAATCCTGAATCATCACGACAACACAGTATTTGAATCCAGTGTACTGTCATTGCAACAGCACTGGTCTGAAACCAGCTTTAGAATGCAATCCTTACGCGATAATCCGGACTGCGCCAAAGAAGCCTTTGCCAGCATTACAGATGCATCGGATAGCGGTTTATTTGCGCATCTCTCATTCGATCCGTGCGACGATATTTGCGCCCCCTTTATCAAGCAGCCACGCCCTAAAATGGCCGTATTGCGCGAACAAGGGGTGAATGGTCAGGTGGAAATGGCCGCTGCCTTTGATCGTGCCGGCTTTGATTGCAGCGATGTACACATGTCCGATATTATTACTGGACGCATCGATCTCGCTGACTTCCAGGGGCTAGTGGCTTGCGGTGGTTTCTCCTTTGGTGATGTGCTCGGAGCCGGACGCGGCTGGGCCAACTCGGTATTATATAACCATCGTGCCCGCGAACAGTTTAACAGCTTCTTTCATCGCCCCGACACCTTTGCCCTCGGTGTGTGCAATGGTTGCCAGATGATGTCCGGCTTAAAATCCATGATCCCCGGTGCCGAACACTGGCCACGTTTTGAACGCAATCGTTCCGAACAGTTTGAAGCGCGTTTATTGCAGGTTGAGGTGCTTGAATCCCCATCTATTTTCCTGGCTGGCATGGCCGGCTCAAAATTACCCTTGGTGGTGGCGCACGGCGAAGGGCGTGTCGCGTTTGATTCAGATGCGCAACAGCAGCAAGCCTTGGGAGCTTTGCAATATCTGGGCGCTGATGGCCAGCCGGCCAAGACCTACCCGCACAACCCCAATGGATCCCCCGATGCATTGACCGGCTTCACCACCGCAGATGGTCGTTTTACCATCATGATGCCGCATCCCGAACGCCTGTTTCGCAGCGCGCAATATTCATGGCATCCCGCACAATGGGGGGAAGATGGGCCTTGGTTGCGCATGTTCCGCAATGCACGCCTTTGGGCAGAGCAGAACAGCATCAAAGGCAGTGGCGAGTGATGAATCCTTCTGCTAACTTGCGACCCCATGATGGATAAAAAATTAAGCAAGAAAACACGATTTGTTTTTGTCACCGGCGGAGTCGTATCATCGCTTGGAAAAGGCATTGCTGCAGCCAGTCTTGGAGCTCTATTTGAGGCACGAGGTTTGCGCATTACCATGCAAAAACTCGATCCCTACATCAATGTCGATCCGGGCACGATGAGTCCATTCCAGCATGGTGAAGTCTATGTCACCGATGATGGCGCTGAGACCGATCTGGATTTGGGGCATTACGAGCGTTTTACACATGCCGTCATGTCCAAGCGTTCCAACTTTACTACCGGTCGCATTTATGAATCGGTCATTCGTCGTGAACGTCGGGGTGATTATCTGGGCGCAACTGTGCAGGTTATCCCACATATCACCGATGCCATCAAGAGTGCGATCCTATCGCTACGCTCCGATGATGTGGATATTGCTCTGGTTGAGATCGGCGGCACAGTGGGCGATATTGAGTCGCAACCCTTCCTCGAAGCCATCCGTCAGCTGCGTTTTGATCTGGGCAGACGCTCGGTGGCTTATATTCACCTGACATTATTGCCTTATATTGCATCTGCAGGTGAAATAAAATCCAAACCAACCCAACATTCCGTACAAAAACTGCGCGAGATCGGCATTCAGCCAGATGTCTTATTATGCCGCTCCGAACACCCTATTCCGCAAAGCCAGAAAGATAAAATTGCGCTGTTTTGCAATGTGGACAAAGAGGCTGTGATTGATGCACCTGATGTGGACACCATTTACGGCGTACCACTGAAGTTACGCGAAGGTGGCTTGGGAACTGCGGTATTGGAACATTTTCGCATGGATGACCCGGAACCTGATTTGTCCGTATGGCATGACATTTGCCGTAGAATCCGTGAACCCAAACAAGAAATTCGCATCGCTATGGTTGGAAAATATGTGGAACTGGCCGATGCTTATAAGTCAGTGAACGAATCCTTGATTCACGGCGGCATGGCCAATGAAGTACGTGTGAAAATCGAATATATTGATGCCGAATCACTGGAAAAGGATGGCACTGGTTGCTTGAGCGATGTCGATGGCATTCTGGTACCCGGTGGTTTCGGCCAACGAGGTACCGAAGGAAAAATCGCGGCGATTCGTTATGCCCGCGAAAACAATATACCATTTTTCGGCATCTGCCTTGGCATGCAGTTGGCTGTCATTGAATTTGCCCGCAATGTTGCAAATATGCAGGGTGCTGCCAGCTCCGAATTCCATGAACGCGCCGAGCATCCGGTGATTGCTCTGATGACCGAATGGGAACAGGAAGGCGCTCGCGTTCAACGTGATTCGGATTCCGATCTGGGCGGCACAATGCGCCTCGGTGGCTATCCATGCCGCATTACCGAAAGTACACATACATTTACCGCCTATGGGAAAACAGAAATTCGCGAACGTCATCGTCATCGCTACGAATTCAACAATACCTACCGTAAACAATTGGAAGAGGCTGGGCTGATTGTATCCGGCACCCTGCCGGACAATTCCCTGGTTGAAATTATCGAAATTAAAGATCACCCATGGTTTGTGGCCTGTCAGTTTCATCCGGAATTCTTGTCACGTCCGTATGCACCGCACCCCTTGTTTGCAGCCTTTATCGGCGCCAGCAAAACGGCCAGTGAACAATGAAACAATCCATTGCGTGCGTAGGAAGCATCTCAATTTCCAACGACCTGCCGTTGGTTCTATTGGCAGGCCCTTGTGTCATCGAAGGTGAAAATTTCACCTTGAAAACAGCCGAAAGCATTGCCGCCATTGCCGATTCGTGCGGCGTACCACTGGTGTTCAAATCAAGCTTTGATAAAGCCAATCGCACCAGCAAGGATGGTTTCCGTGGGCCTGGACTCGATGAAGGTTTGCGTATCCTGCAACGGGTCAAAGATGAGCTGGGTTTGGCTGTTGTTACCGATGTACATGAAACCTACCAAGTCAAAGCGGTGGCTGAAGTCGCGGACATCTTGCAAACACCTGCGTTTTTGTGCCGTCAGACGGATTTTATCGAAGCCGTCGCCTCAGCCGGCAAACCGGTCAACATCAAGAAAGGCCAGTTTCTTGCCCCCTGGGATATGAAACACGTGCTTGAAAAGGCTCAGGCCACCGGCAATGAAAATATCATGTTGTGTGAGCGTGGTGCGAGCTTTGGTTACAACAACCTCGTCTCAGATATGCGCTCCTTGCTGGTGATGCGTGAATTTGGCGCACCATTAATTTATGATGCAACTCATTCGGTGCAACAGCCCGGTGGTTTGGGTGGCGCAACCGGCGGCAACCGCGAATATGTGCCGGGTTTGTCCCGTGCTGCTGTCGCCACAGGCGTGGCAGCAGTATTTATGGAAGTCCACCCCAACCCCGATCAAGCCAAATCCGATGGCCCGAATTCTTTGGCGCTGCATGATTTGAGCCAAGTATTGACGACATTGAAACGTCTCGATGAGATTGTAAAAGCTTAGGAGTTCAAGCGCCGCATAAAAAAACGCGGCACTATCCCACATTTAATGGACGGCTAATGTACATTTACGTACATTGCACACCGTTTGAAAAATCAGACGCAGTAATATTAAGAAATATATCGCGAAAGGATCGGCAATGGGGTCGATTCAGGAGAAAAAATGAGTGAAATTGCAAACGTACACGCTAGAGAAATTTTTGATTCGCGTGGTAATCCGACGGTAGAAGTCGATGTGAAATTAGCCAGCGGAGCCTTTGCTCGCGCTGCAGTGCCGAGTGGCGCGTCCACAGGCTCCCGCGAAGCGGTGGAGCTACGCGATGGCGGCTCCCGCTTAAGTGGAAAGGGTGTAAAACAAGCAGTCGGTAATGTAAACGCTGAAATTGCCAGTGCCGTGAACGGCATGGATGCCGCTGATCAAGCAGGACTCGATGCCAAACTCATCGCTCTCGATGGCACGCCGAACAAAGGTCGTTTGGGTGCAAATGCAATCCTCGGTGTATCCATGGCAACCGCCAAAGCGCAGGCCGTTGAACAGAATCAATCCCTGTTTCGCTATCTGGGTGGTGCCGATGCCAACCTGTTGCCGGTGCCGTGCATGAATGTGATCAATGGTGGTTCGCATGCCGATAACAGCATCGACTTTCAGGAATACATGATTGCACCAGCCGGTGCATCGAGCTTTGCTGAAGCGATGGATATGGGCGCAGAAGTCTTTCATGCGTTGAAATCCGTACTCAAGGCCGGTGGCCATGTGACTGCGGTTGGTGATGAAGGTGGTTTTGCACCGAATTTGGGTTCCAATGAAGAAGGCATCACGGTCATTTTGCAAGCCATTGAAAACACCGGCTTGAAAGCAGGCTCCGACATTGTCATTTGTTCCGACATGGCAGCTTCTGAATTCTATCATGATGGCGCCTATGTATTGGCAGGTGAAGGCAACCGCAAACTCGATTCGGCTGGCATGGTTGATTTGATTGCATCGCTATGCCGTCAGTATCCGTTGATATCGGTGGAAGACGGCCTCGATGAAAACGATTGGGATGGCTGGAAATTGCTGACCGAAAAGCTCGGTGATTCCGTGCAATTGGTCGGAGATGATTTATTTGTGACCAATCCTGAGATTTTGAAAGAAGGCATCGATAAAGATATTGCCAACGCTTTGCTCGTTAAAGTGAATCAGATTGGCACGCTGACTGAAACGTTTGCTGCGGTGAATATGGCACATGATGCCGGCTACCGTTGCATGATGAGTCATCGTAGTGGCGAAACCGAAGATGCAACGATTGCCGATTTGGCTGTTGCGATGGCAACCGGGCAGATTAAATCCGGTTCAGCTTCACGCTCGGATCGTATGGCCAAATACAATCAGTTGCTGCGCATTGAAGAAGAGCTTGGCAGTGCGGCGCGTTATGCCGGCATCGCCACCTTTTCACGCAGTTAAATAGAAAGAGTCAAAGGCTTTTTGCCACGGATGAACGCGGATACACGCCGATGGGAATCAAAATATTTAATGGGAAAATGGTTGTTTTGGTTTTTCGGATTAATAGGGCTGCTTTACATGCTCTGGAATCTGATCTTTTCCGACCACGGCTATTTCGTCTATCAACAGGAAGCGGCTGAGTTGCAACAATTAAAGGGTGAAGTCGCTGCTCTAAAGGTTGAACGCGAGCGGCTAGCCAAGGAAGTGTTACGCTTCAGAAATGATCCGCAAGCACTCGAAGAGCTGATTCACCGGGAACTCGGTTATGTACATCCGGATGAATACATGGTGATTATGCCGGCTATTCCGGCTGCTAAAGGGAAGGTGAAATAGCAATGTCTCAGGTCGTTACCCGGTTTGCCCCATCTCCAACAGGTTTATTGCATTTGGGCAATGTACGTACTGCCCTGCTCAACTGGCTGTATGCACGCAAATACGGCGGGCGATTCTTGTTGCGCTTTGAAGATACCGATCAGGATCGCTCCCAGCAGCAGTTTGTTAAAGCCATTGAAAACGATTTGCGCTGGTTGGGGCTCGATTGGGATGGCGATGCGCTGTTTCAATCCAAACATGCCCACAATCACAGCGAAGCACTGGAGCAATTGGCTGAAAAAGGCTTGGCTTACCGTTGTTTCTGTAGCGAAACGCAATTAAATCTGGATCGAAAGCTGGCCACATCACGTGGTTTACCACCGCGTTACAGCAAACGTTGTCGTGCTTTACATGCTGATGAATCGGCTCAAAAAGCTGAATCCGAATCATTTGTCTGGCGTTTAAGTACCCATGCCGTTGACGGCGAAGTGGTGGTGCGTGATGCCTTGCGTGGTGATGTGGTTTTTGCCCTGCGCGATCTGGATGATCCGGTCATCGTGCGCTCCGATGGCAGCTTTACATTTTTATTGCCCAATGCGATTGATGATGCGCTCGATGGCATTACTCACGCTCTGCGTGGTGATGATCACTTGACCAATTCCGCCTATCAGGTCTGGTTGCTGGAAAAGCTGGGGCATAAACCCGCCATGTATCTGCATCACGGCCTGTTACTCGGTCAAGATGGAGCCAAGCTCTCCAAACGTAGCGGTAGCCATAGCGTGGCGGAATTGCGGGAGGATGGCTTGCTCGCTTCAGCACTCATTCAGGCCATGAGCCGACTTGGTCACCCCAATATCCCCGAAGAAGCCCACAGCATTGAACAACTGTTAGCACACTTTGATGCCGAATCGGTATCGACCAGTTCTGTTCGCTGGTCGGATGATGAAATGTGGCGCTGGCATGGACGATTATTGCATGAGCTCGATAGTGCCGACTTGATCCCCATGATTGAGCCCTATCTCCCCGATGCAAAAGCTGATAATTTATCCGGCTTTGCGACCCTTATTGGCAAAAACATCGAACGCGCCCATGAAGCTGCCCAATACCTGCGTTTATTAGATGTGCAAGCAGCCTTGGCGGATAATGCACTGGCGGTTATCACAGAAGCCGGCGCTGATTTTTATCAGCAGGCGCTCGATACATGGCAAGGTTTAAACGAACCGGATTGGAAAACATGGATGGGGTTAGTCAAGGAACACACCGGCTGCAAGGGCAAAGCATTATTTATGCCTTTGCGTGTTGGCTTGAGCGGAGCCATGCACGGGCCTGATATGTCATCCATTGTCTCGTTTCTTGGCCGTGATGGTGTACGCTCAAGAATTAAACATGCGCTACAGACAGCGGAACAGGCCGCAGGACAACCAGCAGAACAAACAGCCGGATCAACACGCCCATGAGCTTGCACATTTACAATACCCTGCACGGCCGCAAAGAATTATTTGAACCCTTAATCGCGGGCAAAGTCGGCATGTATGTCTGCGGTGTCACGGTATACGACTATTGCCATGTCGGTCATGCGCGTGTGATGGTGGTATTTGATACCATCAACCGCTGGTTCAAACAGCTGGGTTTTGATGTGAACTATGTGCGTAATTTTACCGATGTGGATGACAAAATCATCAAACGCGCTGCCGAACGCGGCATCGACATTACGCAACTCACCGATGAAATGATTGCCGGCTTTCATGACGATATTGGCGCATTGGGCTGCTTAACACCGCGTCATGAGCCGCGCGCAACCGCCCACATGCCCGAAATGATCGCCATGATTTCTGCCCTGATTAAGCAGGACTGCGCCTATGTATCGAGCTCCGGTGATGTGCTGTATGCCGTGCGATCGTTTGATGACTATGGCGCATTGTCCGGTAAAAATATCGATGATCTGGAATCTGGAAGCCGGGTTGAAGTCGATGCCAGCAAACGCGATCCGCTTGATTTTGTATTGTGGAAAATGGCCAAGCCGGATGAAGTGGCTTGGGATTCACCATGGGGCAAAGGTAGACCCGGCTGGCATATCGAATGCTCCGCCATGAGTTGCGCCCACCTAGGCAATTCGTTTGACATTCACGGTGGCGGCATGGACTTGAAATTCCCCCACCATGAAAATGAAATTGCCCAGGCGCGTGCTGCCAATGGTGGCGATTTTGCGCGTTATTGGCTGCACAATGGCTTT
>CAYOTF010000074.1:0-12148 GCA_964406805.1 uncultured Zetaproteobacteria bacterium
ATTCCATTTCCACCCCGAGTGTTCCCAGACTGGAATCATGAAAGGGAATGCGATCATTATGGCTCACATGGAATCCTGCATGACTAAAGTATAGCGCAGGATAGCTGGTAGGTTAACCATAAATTTTATTGATCACGATAAGGTTGCTTGTGGGGATAGGTTGCTGGAATTGACTTTATGCAAGGGGCGTTTGATCATCCGCAAAAATAATGAGGTAAAGCAATGAGTATAGAAAAAGCATTACACAAACGTAGCGAATCCAAATGTGAACTATGTAGTGCAACGGACGATCTGGCAGCCTATGAAGTGCCATCGAGTACAGATGATGGAGTTGATTCATGTTTGTTGCTGTGCGCGACATGCAGCGGGCAGATTGAAGATCCGGATAGCGTCGATGTCAATCACTGGCGTTGTTTGAACGATAGCATGTGGAGCCCGGTGCCGGCGGTGCAGGTGATGGCATGGCGCATGTTGAACCGTTTGAAAGATGAAGGCTGGCCACAGGATTTACTGGATATGATGTATCTGGAAGATGATGTCCGTGCTTGGGCTGAAGCGGGTTTGAGCGATAACGAGGATGCTGTTGTGCATCGTGATAGCAATGGTGCGGTGTTGCAAGCCGGTGATACCGTGACCCTGATCAAGGATTTGAATGTCAAAGGTGGCGGCTTTACCGCTAAACGGGGTACTGCGGTGCGCGGCATTCGTTTGGTCGCGGACAACGCGGAACACATCGAAGGGCGCGTAAGCGGTCAGCAGATTGTAATCTTAACCCAGTTCGTTAAAAAATCGAATTAATTTAACGCACAGCCCGTAGAGAAAATCAGGAGAGTATTCATTATGTCCAGTACCGATCAAAGCAGCATTATTGCATCGATTCGCAAGATCCAGGAGACGATCGCCTTGACCATCGGTGTGATTTTGGCCGTAACCCTGTCGGTTTATTTTTTCACCTATGCCATGGTGGTGGATAAGGGCTTGATGACGATATTGTGGATGATGGCTATTTCGAGTTTAATCTTTGTACTGGCACTTTTTCGCCTGCAGACGGTATCATTCTTTGTGGCGCGTTTATGGCTGGGGCGGAAAGCTGAATATCAGGATGTGTTCCCTTTGATCTCAGCACATTCAGCACATAAGGACAGCACATAAGGATTGACTTACCGAGGGTGCTTGTTTAATGATATGGTCTTGGCATGGAAAATCGGAGGTGACGATGAAAACAATCTATTTTGCGACCCTGTTGTACGCTGTGACAAGCTTGCCGGCTGTTGCGCTGGCTTGTGATGCGGCCGGTGAACAGACCCACATTGGACAGGTGTTAAGCACGAATGGCAATGAATTTACCATCCGGGACGCGCAAAGCGGTGGTCCGATTCACTTCACGAGCAATGATAAGATGCAGGGCAAGCTACCATCTGTCGGTGATCGAATCGCCGTAAACTATTCCAAAGGTGAGCATGGTTTAGTAGCCGAAAGCGTTCGATAGAAAGATTTTCAGCTTTAAAATATTCAGAGAATTTTCAAGGAAACGGAAAAAACGGGCATATAAAATGGCGCACCCTAGTGGATTCGAACCACTGGCCTTCGGCTTCGGAGGGCGAGGGTCATCGGGTTTGTGCCCGATTGGGCTAACACTCATTTCATCGAAAAATATAGCCTGTTCCCTTTTTACGCGACAACATTAGAATTCACCGTCGTAGACAATGTGCCACCACGAATGCACAGATATTATCGCTACCTATAATGCTTGAAAGGCCTAGTTTTTCAACGTTTTTTTAATATGCACCCTTAGCTCAGCTGGATAGAGCATCGGCCTCCGAAGCCGAAGGCCAGTGGTTCGAATCCACTAGGGTGCACCATTTTCCATTCCACTGGATAGACTCTCAGCCTCACAGGGCACAAACACTGGAAAAAGGCGCTGTGCCCACAGGGTGCCCATGCTGCCTTTGGCATGATTTTATATTTCCGAAAAATGAGCCTTAGCCTTCGTGCCCGATGGGGCTGTGCCCAATGCTAAAAAGATCAGCCCTTGCTAGGCCTCTTCCTGATGATGATACGGAGGGAATTCAGTTTTAAATCCGGAAAAGAACGCCTGATGACTTGTCGCCCCCGGTTGAAACGGTAACCCCACCGACAGATATGGCCCTTTCATCAGGTTACCCGGCTGTTCTACAAAACGATGGAACATGCCCGCAAAAAACGGGGTATCGGTTTCAAAGCCGGTCGTAATGAAAGACTTGAGCCCTTTGGTGATCTCTTCAGAGAGAATACTTGGAAGCATTAACCCAAACCAAGTATTGCCATCATTCTTCTTTCCACCTCATCCATTTCTGTGTCTGAAAGTATTGCAAGCGGGCCCTCTCCGAAGCGTTTGCAATCCAATGCAGTAATGTATTCCACCATCACATAGCAATCTTTAAGCAGGCGATCACGGGCAAGAATAGCAATCCGCATAGGAGCAAAGTCCGGTCTAAACTGGGTAGTCAGCGGCACAACGATAACAGTGCGCATGCCTGCGGCAGTAATACGATCATCCTGGATAATCACGACCGGACGTGCTTTGCCGATTTCGCCACCTCGATTAGGATTCAGGTTTGCCACCCAAATTTCACCCCGCCGCATCATTTCCACCACTTCTCATCTGTATGACTATCTGCCGCATCTTCAGCAGCTTGTATGCTATCCAGCATATCCCCTACTGTGCCCTCGACAATATCCTGCGACTCCTTTGTTGATGCAGGATCATTCGCCAGAGCGGACGCCGCCACCACCATAGACTGCATAAACCTTTCCTTTTCCATGCGCTGTAAATATTCAGTCAGGGCTTGACGCACCACTGCTGAACGCGGCTTCATTTCCAACTCCGCCTCACTGGTAAGTGCGTGATCAAGACTTTCAGGAAGTCTGAGACTTAATGCGCCCATGAGGCACCCCCTACATAATGTAATTCAAATAGTAACACATTCTGTATTATATGCCAATATCTGATGGAATACGCAGCCATCAGGTTAATGCGCATGGACATTTTCAACCCCGAGGAATGAAACAGCACCACGGCGTAGAACGACCACAGTTTCCAGCGTTTGATGGTGCGGCGACAAGGTAGACATTCCCGTTCGATCCGGGCCAGCGGCGCTTTATTCAAAATCATGAATAGAACAAGCTGCTGGACGTGCCATGGGTACCATCGCCTCGGCGCAATGCATTCGGGTAATGTTGAACATGTTCTGTAGCAAGAAGGACAATAGAAATCGGGGAATGGGTACCGGGTTCTGTGAATCCCGGCTGCCATGTTCACGGTCAGGCTGACGAGGGTAACAACCGTGATGATGTAGGGGTTTTTTGCAGCAATACGGACAACTCTCTGGTCGGTAATCCTCAGGGCTGATTGAAAGGTGCATCAGGTGTTGCTCTATCGTAGTAATTCCGGGCAGAATATGTCTCATGGGTCGATTGCCTCCTGTTTTGTGGTTTCTGTGGTAGCAACGACAATAATAGAGGGTAATCGGCCTTGTCTTTAAACAATTCTGTTCCGAACTTTAAAAGGGAATAACTCCAGATTGTTCATGAAGGAGCATGGGATATTTTGAGATGCTTCTCCTCATAGAGGGAAAGACGTAACACCAGGGAGAGCATTCAGTACGTTTAATCAATCAGCAGAGATCACAAAACGCACTCAAGCCTTACCCAACACTTCCTGTAACTTTTCTTCCAAAGCATCCGGTGTATAAGGTTTTTGCAGAAAGCCAGCTAAACCTTTGCCGGCAAAACGGCTTGTTGCATCCTGTTCGTTGTAACCCGATGAAAGCACCACAGACACATCTGGACGAATCAATTTCAACTGACTAAAACAAGCTTCACCACCCATTTTCGGCATGGTCATATCCAGCATTACCAAAACGATCTCATCCTGATGCTGGCGAAACACCTCAATACCATGCAATCCATCATTGGCTGTTATGACCTTAAAACCGGCATCTTCAAGCATGACACTGGCGACTTCCCGAATCGTTTCTTCATCATCAATTACCAGCGCAGTACCGGAAAACTTGCGATGTCCAGACATATCCACCGGGTCATTCAGCGCGACAACGGATTCATCCGAAATAGGAAATACGATTTTGATTGTCGTGCCATCCCCCGGTTCCGAATAAATGCGCAACGCGCCCTGATGCCCTTTGACAATACCGAGCATGGCACTCATACCCAAACCTCGACCAGTGAATTTAGTCGTGAAAAACGGATCAAAAATCTTTTTTTGAATTTGAGCATCCATTCCACAGCCGGTATCCGAGACTTCCAGCGTAATGTAGCGCCCCGGCTGCAATTGCTCCGAGCCCACACAGCCGTTCAAATAATCGGCATTCACCTGCATCACACCTGTACTCATCGAAATCACACCACTCTTGCCTTCAATAGCTTCTGAAGCATTGGTAATTAGATTCAAAACCACCTGCTGCATCTGCGCCACATCAGCATCAATCGGAGGTAGATTTTCAGTCAAATGATATTTTAACACCACATTTTTGGCCAGCGACACATCAATCAACTTGCCCATGTTCTCCACCAGGTCTGAGAGGTTGATTGCCTTGACGACAAACATACCTTTACCCGAATAGGCCAGCATTTGTTTGCATAAGTCCGATGCGCTGTAGCTGGCATTTTGTATAGCCTGCAAATGTTTCAATGAGGGCGAGGATGGTTCCAACTTTCGCAGTGCCAATGAGGCATTGCCAAGGATTGCCGTCAGTAAGTTATTAAAATCATGCGCAATGCCGCCGGCCAATACACCGAGAGAATCAACCCGGTCGGTATGTTCGAGTTTTTTCTGCATCTTGCGCTGCTGTGTCACATCGCGCTGCACCGATGCGAAGCCGGTAATTTCGCCCTGTTTATTGCTGATCGGCGTAATCGATTGCGTGACCTCATAAATATCACCATGTTTGTTGCGATTGCTAAAATCCCCGCACCATGTTTTTCCGCTATTCAGAGTGTTCCACATAGCGCGATAGTATGTTTCAGAATGTTTGCCGCTTTGTACAATACGAGGCGTTTTGCCAATCGCTTCTGCAGCGCTAAAACCACTGATATATTCAAATGCCGGATTAACATATTCAATGATACCATTGTTATCCGTCACCACGATAATTTCATCCGCCTGTTCAACCACCGATGCCAAACGAGCAACTTGTTCATCACTCTTGGCCAGCTCTCGAGTTCGTGTTTCAATGGTTTGATCGGCTCGTTGAATAGCCTGAGCCAATGCCTGAATTTCCAGCGGTTTACCTGCAAAGCCATGAATCTCAATATCGCCCTTGCCGATATGTTCAGATAACGAGGTGAGCTGTTTTAAAGGTGCCGATACACGGAAACTCATACCAACAGCAAGTAGCAAGGCAATAAAAAAAGCAGGAATAAACGATAACACGATATCCTCTTTGAGCTCATCCAGATGATGTCCCATAGCACGGGTATCAAAACTGAGGATGAGATGGCCAATCACACGCTGATCCGATGGATGCAGAATATCCTGTACAAGTTGTAACGAATCATTACCCCATGACACGGATTTATCCGGCAAATCAATTTTTAACATTACCGGGTATTTGATTGGATCGCTAGCGGTTAAAACCAACAATTCAGCATCGGTCACGGTAAATCCACGCAGGCTAGTATCACCATAATCTGAGAACTGTTCCTGGACACGGATCATTTGCTTCCATAATGGGAATACCTGACGGTACAATACATTGTTGCTAATGCTGGAGGCAATCAACTGGCTCGACTGTGTCGATTCCATCACCACATGCTCAGGAAACTCTTTCGACTGCTCAGTATAATCAAGCCAGTGGTTCAGCCCCAAAGCCAGGCCAATACCGAGAAAGAACAGCACACCAATTTGTGTCGATAGTTTATTCAACATCATTAACTTATTCCTCCAACGCTTGCAGCATATCAGCGATTGGCTGATAAAAAGAAACAGGCTTCACAACAAAGCCATCCAGATTGAAAGCCTTGAGCATCGCAGCGCCTTGCGGATCTTCAGCCATGCTGATAAGCACTTGTTGCAAGCGCACAATAGCGGCTTTGGGAACCTTGCTACCAGCCACAATGGGCGTGAAAGGAAAAGGCCCGAACTTTTCCAGCACAATCAGTTTTTCTTTTGCATCCGGATATTTTTTAAAATATTCAAGCACCACATATTCATCAACATTGGCTACATCGGCCTGCCCTGCCAACAACGCTTCAATCGAATATTCATGCAGACCAGTGTGCATCAAATAACGAAAGTGTTGATTGATATTGATCCCCTGCTGTTTAAGGGCAAAGCTTGGAGCAATAAAACCAGAATTCGAGCGCGGATCAGAAAACGCAAAAACCTGACCTTTAAAATCAGCCAATGTTTTTTCTGCACGGCCAGCCCGAGTCAATACAAACGACGAATACGTGGGTTTGCCATGCAACAAGGGTACGGCAATCAATTGTTGCCCATCTCTGGCTTGATCTTGCACAAATGGAGCACCACACGTCCAGGCCAATGCCGTTTCATGTTCACGCAACAAATCAGTCAAGCCTTGGTAACTATTCGTAAAACGAGCATTGAGCGGGTAATCCGCCTTTTTTTCCAGCCAATCCGTGAACTCGGTCAGCAACGGGTTATTACCTTGTTCAAGTACCACACCGCTGAATACAAATGCATCTGTTGATTTCTCAGCATACGCAGGGGTAAGCAACAAAGGTGTTGTCAGAAGGGGAATCATCAGCAGCAACAGCCTTTGAATATTCAGCCATTGTTTGGGCAGCAGCATCACTTCCCTCCCTGGAATATAAAACCCAAACTCGACATGGACATCGGGTAAATATAAGCATTTGTAACATCGCCTCAGAGCATTAACAAGCACGGTTTCAAACCGCCGCTTCAATCGCGATCTCAGATCATGCTATCCCCCTCCAGGAGTGATGCGTGTCATGAGCCACTTGAAAAGTATGGGTGGAATCAAATTCCAATTTGAAACCGCACCGAAGTGGGGAAGAAAAGCGCCGCTCACAACTTTTGCAAGTGGCTCTCATGTTAAAAACTAATCGGAATAGCCTCCGGCAACGTGATAATACCGGGTAAAACAATCGGCTTCATTTCCTCTTCAGCAATCATCACCCCCTGAATAGCAATACTGCCCATAGCTTTGCAAGTACCCGTCGCAATCGCCTTAATTTTTCCAGCCTGAATTTTCACATTAAAACCTTCTAAATCCATTTCAATCTCAATATCAAGATGCACTTTACCCATGGGCATATCGTCGATCAGCACCTCGATATAAGGGTGATGACTCGACTGAATGGAATGTTTCACAAGCGGCACGATCACCGTTTCATCAGCAGGATATTTCTCTTTATTCAGATATTGCACCAACATACCTGCCGAATTCCAGGCTCCCGCCAATACTTCCGGCACAGCGATATCCAATAATGTTTCAATCTCTTCTTTCACCTCATTCAAAATGATATCCCATCCAACAACGCTGGCTTCTTTATCGGTATTCTCATGCAAGGCTAGAATCTCTTGTTCCGATTCAATTTCATCCAGCCAAGTCGAATCACCATGTGGAAAGATTTGTGCAATCGTCGGATAGGTAGTATTCATTTTTCATCTCCTGTTTTGTTGCCGGATTTAATCCGTCCATCTGCATCATCAATAGTAAGATGCTGCTCTCCCTTATCCGCAACAGGTTTAAATTGAATTTCATGACCCGTTGTCTTTGCCCCTTCAAATATGGCTTGTGGTGAACCGGAATCATGATGAGCTTTTACCCGCAGCGATGGAGCTAAAGTTGCAAGCGTTACACCGGGTGCATTGCTGCGCGCCCGAAATGAATAAGTGGCTCCGGCAACACATAACGTTAATAATGCACCGGCAGCAATAAACAACCATGTCCGATCCACCGCCACCTCCTGCTCAGCAACCCGGATCGCAACAGTGAACCCTGCTTTAACTTTCTGCCCTGCAACAGGATCCTGACTCAAAACACTGCCTTCTTTTTGCTGTGATATTTCACTGCGCAATGCACCTAGCAGCAGCCCATGTTCATGCAACGTTGCTTTTGCACTGTCCACATCCATAGCAAACAAATCGGGCACAGTAACCAGATTCAGTTCTGCAACAACCAAATCTACCGATGAATGAATATCCACCATCGCATCCGCATCCTGACTTTGCTCCAGCACCTCATCATCAACGTCCATGGACGCTTTTTTGGTGATCAAGCCTACTGTTAAACTGGCACTTTTCAGTGTTTCAACGGCCTTTCGTGCACTCATCCCCATCACATCAGGCATTTTAACCTGCTGGTTTGAAACAACGAAACTCACCGCCGAATCCACGCGCACACGTTGATTTTCTTTTGGATCTTGACTCAGCACGATACCACCCGGCTGGTCAGAGTTTTGTGTTGTTATCTGTCCCACCTTGAGATGATTATTGCGCAAAATATTTTTCACATCAGCGCGTTGATGTCCGGTCAACGTCGGCACATTCACCATTTGCTTCGAAATCGTGATTTCAACAGCTGTGCCAAGCGCAACACTTTTGTTCACGCGCGGCTGCTGAGCAAATACCAGCCCATCCGGTTTTGCAGACTCAGGCTTTGATACATGCCCCAATTTGAGCTTGTTCTTGCTTAATAAAGCTTGAGCCTCTGCCTGTTTAAGGCCAATAAGATTCGGTACGTTCACATGCACAATTACATGTTGTGAAACAACGATAGTCACCAGAGAATTTACCGCCACGCGGGTATCTGCTTCAGGGTCTTGACTCAGCACAATACCACTCGCTTTTTTAGAGTTTTCTCGCGTGATCTCACCCAATCTTAAACCCTTTTCATACAATAACGTTCCTGCTGCAATTTGTTTGCTACCGACCAGATTTGGAACCAGCACCTGTTTCACATCGGCCATCCAGACATCCACACTCGAACCCAATGCATGGTTACTGTGCGCTATGGGCTGCTGCTGCACCACAAGTCCCTGCGGCAGGTCGGAATCCATCCAACGAACCTGCCCCAATTTAAAGCCCGACTTTTCAAGTGTTTTTCTTGCTCGCATTTGTGTGAAGCGGTACAGATTTGGCACAAAAACTTTTTGAACACACTGATTATCCAGCATCGATTGCCTGGTCTTCCTCTCTCCAGCAATGAATCGCCGATTCGAGCCAGATAAACACCACCGATAGTGATAATTATAATCCGCATTCCACTGCGTTCCTCTAAAGCCACATTGTCTATTCAAATTTTGCTGCTGTTGCTGCGTAGCGCTTCTAGCATAACGCACACATTCCGCATCAGGCGCTCGTTTCACATAACCGGATGTACTTTGAGCATCTAATACTTTAGGCAAATGAAATATTCACAGACCCCAAACAAGCTATAAAATAGCACAAAGCAATAGCTATCAAATTTAAAGTTCTTCTCAATGGGATACTGTTCATCAGCCCTCCCCCCTACGTTCTCTATTTATATAGCATATAAATTATTTTTTTGCAAATGAACGGGATTAGAAAGGGATTTATAAATGAAATACCCAGCCAGCCTGTTTGGCGCGCTCAATGTCGGCGGGGAAATCCACATCGAAGGCTATGTCCAACTGCTTATTCGACAGACCAAGCGCATCAACATTGGCCAGCGTCTGTTTTAAAACGTCTTTAGACGACCAAACGACATGGTCAAACAACGCCAAGGCTTGGGACATGGCAATCAAATCATAACCACCATCCTCGACAGGCCCTATGATCACATCATGGTGATTCACTTGTGCCGCTGCCACCAACAAACGTGCATCGGGCATGTGCGGTGAATCCGTACCCAGCAGCATCACCGCATCGATGTCATCAGAAAAAGCCTGCTGTACCTGTCTGTGCATGCGCTGCCCCAAATCACCCTCACCCTGCGGCAGCAATGGCAATGCGAACGGAGTGAAAAAAGGATGGGTGCAATCATCGACGGCAATCACCACATCATCAAACAAGCGCTTGGCGCGCTCAATCACTGTCGTTGCCATCGCCATGTGTAAGGCTGCAGCCTGCTCTGCACTGTAATGCGTCATCAAGCGCGTTTTCACCTTGCCCGCAACCGGCGCTTTGCACATAATAATAATACGCATAGTCATCAACGTGCATCCCGATACATTCGTGCCAGCTTTTCAGGGGCAACACCGAGCCAATACAGCCAACGTATTTTCCACATCAGCCAGACCGTGCGCACGATGCCATGCTTCTGCCAGCGTCTGCTGCTGGTTACCACCGTATCCCGCAGACAGGCAATGCGACCGAGTTTTTTCAGACGCTTGGAAAACTCCACATCTTCCAACAATGGCAAAGCGGCGAACCCTCCCATGGTTTCAAACACATCCCGTCGTACAAATTGAACCTGATCGCCGGTACTAATTTTTGTTAACCTGGATCGAATATTGATCATCCATTCGATCATACGAAAAGCCCAATGCTGACCCGATAAACGCACATCAAAACGACCACCGACAATATCAGATTGGTTTAATGCTGTTATTATAACCGATAAACAACTTTTATTTACAACTGTATCTGCATGAATAAAAACAAGAATATCGGATGATAGGCTTTTAGCGCCAGCATTCATTTGTCTCGCTCGTCCCACACAGGCGCTCATCCACTGCACGCCGGACTGTGCCAACAAAGCCGCTGTTTGATCGGTCGAGCCACCATCAACGAAAATCAATTCATCCGCGCCCAAATCAATAAATCCCTGCAACCTATCCCGCAATGCCTGTCCTTCGTTAAACACCGGCACAACAATGGCAAGCGAGCAATCCGACCCATGCGAATCATCAGCCTTCAATGTTTAACGACACCCAACCACTGCCAGGCTCACGGAAATTGGTCAGCTGACCACGCCAAACCCGACCAGCCACGGCAATCAAATCCGCTCCATGCATGTACAAACGAATATCCAGCTTCATATCGCGCCCTTCAACATCAACCGAACTGGCTGGAATCAAGCGCTGAACAATCGTTTCAGACACATCAAGGGCTGCAAAGCGTTTACGGCTCATGGCCTTGCCCAATACCACACCTTTACCACCATGCCGTGCTGAAGGTTTAAACACCCATTGTTTGCGCTCAGCCCATGCCTGATCCGCATCCATTTCCGCCAACTGATACGTTTGCGGCGTAACAGCCCGAATTTGTGCCAGCTGTGCCGCATCAACACAGCCCTCCAACAAATCAGCTCGCCACCAATCCACCATGCGCGACTTATCACCAATCAGCGCATAACTGCGTGGATGCGGATTCAATACCACCTTATCCTGCTGATAAGCCAGGCGAATATGTTCCAGGCCATGTTCATCGAGATAAAAATCGGTATGACGATTATAAATCGCATCGATTTTTTCACCGTCGATGTATAACCCATCAGCCTGCAACTGCAAATCATCCGGCGAACATACCCATAGTTTGCGCCCACCGGCTCGCAACAGTTCCGCATAGGCCAGCATTTCCGGATACATGTATTGCTCTTTCACAGCATCATCCATGATCACAATATTACGCCATTCTGATGGAAACATGGCCAGCAGGCGTTGCTGTAACGCATCTGAAAAAACACCCGCAGGTTGCGGTAGCCAGCGCTGTTCACCGATATACAAGCCACCGGCATTGTTATTAATTTCGATCAGTTTCGGGCCATCCGCTGTCAAATGAAAATCAAACCCCATCAACACACTCGGCCAATCGGTTGAGATATGCGCTGCATCAGGCAGATCGGCAAACATGGCGGCCAGATATGCTGCATTATTTTTTAGCCCATACACCGCGCGCGAAAAGCTCAGCATGGCATCAAAGTCCTGCTGCGCAATCGTTACCGGCATTTCGCTAGCCAGAGTTGTCTTCATAACAACACACTCATGCAGAACCACTCACAATGCCACCACCGAGCAATTCATCAGCGACATAAAATGCCGCCACCTGCCCCGGTGCGGTAGGCTTTTGTGGCGCATCAAACGACAAATGCAGACTCTCACCATCAATAACGAGATCACATAACGCAGGCTGCATCTGATAACGTACTTTGGCCGTCACCTGCTCTCCCGCAATCGGCAAACGAATCCAACCCAGTTC